>CBHEUU010000053.1:0-13241 GCA_965990355.1 uncultured Chitinophagaceae bacterium | reverse complement strand
TGTAGACTTGCTCGATTACGAAGCAATGCAGCAACTGGAGCCACAAACAAAGATCAACGGGCTTGGCGCCATTTTCTTTAAATGTGATGCACATCTCTATCCCAATAAACTGATGCAAAACCTGATCGCTTATCTGAAGCAGCAATCCGTTCAATTGCTGGAAAACGAGGAAGTGACCGGTTTTGAAAAGAAACAAAAAAATGTGACCAGGGTGATTACCACTTCCAACGCTTTTGATGCAGATGCAGTGGTGGTAGCGAGTGGCTCATGGAGCAGGGAAACGGCGGCTTTGCTTGACACGAGAATACCGCTGATGCCAGGCCGCGGATATTCCATTACACTGGAAAATGCTCCTTATAAGTTGAATTATCCGGCAATCTTAAGCGAAGGAAGGGTGGCAGTAACACCTATGGATGGAAACAAGATCCGCTTTGGCGGCACCATGGAAGTGGTTTCAACAAAAGCGGCACCGCGTTATAACCGGGTAGAAGGGATATTAAAAGCAGTAAAAGATTTTCTCCCATCCTTTGATATTCCCCGTCCGTCTGATGACAAAATATGGTATGGTTACCGGCCTTGTTCCGCTGATGGATTGCCTTATATCGGAAAGATCTCAAAGTTCAATAACGTGGTAGTGGCCACCGGGCATGCTATGCTTGGCTTGAGCCTTGGTGCAGGTACAGGCAGGCTGGTCGCTGAAATAATTGACGAACAACCTACCAGTATAGATCTTTCTGCATTTGCTGTTGAAAGGTTTGGATAACCGTTATTTCTATCAGGCCTTTTTCCTGGATGCGAGGACAAGATAGTACACTGGTATACCCAATAAGGCAATAATGAGCCCCGGCCATGTGAACTTCGGCTTATAGATGATCAATAGGATACAGAACGTAAGCCCCATTACAATATATAACAATGGCAATACGGGATATCCTACGGCTTTGTAAGGCCGTTCCGCATTGGGTTGTTTTTTCCTTAAGATGAATATACCTGCAATGGTCAGCATATAAAATGCTACCACTACAAAAGAGATCATGTCAAGCAGGTCGCCATATTTACCACTCAGGCTCCAGGCGCAGGCAAAAATGCATTGAATCCATAAAGCGAAAGCAGGCACTGCTGCTTTGTTCAACACAGCTGCTTTTTTGAAGAAGAGGCCATCGTTTGCCATAGTATAATAAACCCTTGCACCTGCCATCACCAGGCCATTATTACAACCGAATGTCGAGATCATGATCATTACCGCTATGATCACTGTACCAGCCTGGCCAAATATGATCTGCGCAGCGGATACAGCCACGCGGTCCTTATCAGCAGATGCAATGTCCTGCAACGATAAAACACCGAGATACATGATATTGGTAAGCAGGTATATGACAGTAACGATCAATACCCCGAGGAACAGGCTGAGACCGATATTACGTTTGGGATTGCGGACCTCACCTGCAATAAACGTTACATTATGCCATGAATCACTGCTAAAAACAGACCCGACCATCGCAGCGGCTATGGCTCCCAATGCAGCAATGGTGGTGTAATTGCCGGTGCTGCCATCGGGTGATAAAGACTGGAGCTTCCATGCATCTGTCCAATTGGTATTCCATACTTCTGGTTTCAGTGCCACGAGGCCAAAGATGATCAAACCAAAAAGACTTAAAAGTTTAGTGAGCGTGAAAGTAGTTTGAATACCCTTCCCGCTTTTTACTCCCCGGGTATTGATAAAGGTCAGCAGAACAATGACGAGGATCGATAGTAGTTGCGCAGGCGAAATGCTTATGAAGCCAAGGTCCAGCGCCACTTTATCCTCACTGAAAGCAGGTAATATATAGGCGGTGAATTTTGCAAAAGCAACTCCAACAGCGGCAATGGTAGCGGTTTGTATTACGGAAAAGAAACTCCATCCATAAAGAAAACCGATCAATGGATTATAGGCTTCTTTCAGATATACATACTGTCCGCCTGCTTTGGGATACATGGCGCTGAGTTCTCCATAACTCATCGCGGCTATCAAAGTCATAAACCCTGTGATCAGCCATACGAATATCAGCCAGCCTGCGCTTCCTACATTACGGGTAATATCTGCGCTTACAATAAATATTCCTGAGCCGATCATGCTTCCGGCAACGAGCATGGTGGCATCCAGCAGTTTGAGCGTTGGTTTAAACGAAGGAGTAGTCATTGTGCTAATATAGGGAAGGAGCATTAGCCACAATTGACCATTCTTGCCTGGATATGGGCGGATATTAACTGGTTAGGGCTGGTCTACGTTCTGGTAAAAATTGTTGACATACTCCGAAGGAGATAGTGCCGTAACACTTTTGAACACGCGGTTAAAATTGGTGATACTGTTAAATCCGCACCGGTAGGCGATCGTGGAGATGCTGTCATAAGCGCCATCAGTCAGCTGCTTGCAGGCTTCATTGATACGCACTTCATTCAGGAAAGACACGAATGTATGACGGGTATGCTTTTTAAAATACCTGCAAAAAGCCTGAGGTGTCATATGCGCCTGTTTGGCTACGTCTTCCAGGGTTACGGGTTTATCATAATGTTGCATGATGAAGTTGTAAATACTGGCTATACGCATCCCTTCATGCTCGCTGTATTGCTGGGGTTGCGTGAAGGATGACAGGGGAGGCAGTTTGCCATAACCAAGCAGGCTGCGGAGGATATCTATAAAATGGATCATTTTATCAGCCCCTTTACTGTTAAGCACTTTCACCATAAGGTTTGCAATTTCCCCAACATGCTGCTGCGGTACCTGGAACCCGGAAGTTTGCTGCATAATGAACTTCTTAAGGTTCTTCATTTCCGGCAGATCAAAGAGTGGTACCAATGCTCCTGAAGGATTGAAAAAGATAGTCAATGCATTAATGGTCTTTTTGCTTTTGGGAAGAAAATAAGAAGGGCCGCTTTTAAACAGGTGAGGCTGATTGGCGCTAAGCCAGAAAATTTCATTTGCGCCGAATATATGCATGTTGTTGTCAACCACCAGTGTTCCTTCACCTTTCTGCACCCATGTCAACTGTATTTCCTCGTGCCTGTGAAGATGCGGATAGAAATAGGGTAACACTTCCTGCTGCGCAATGATTGTTTGATTCGCAGGAACAGGTATGGTAAACTGCAGGACTTTCATGCTGTCAGATTAGTCTTAAATTACATAAATTAACTGGATATCTTACATCCTCCCGCAAAATAGGTTAAAATTTGGTTACTGGAGGAGGTGAATAATATATGGTAATAGATAGTCAATATATGCATAGGTAAGGGTGCCAAAGAACCCTATTTTTATCTGGTTTATGCAACCATCATTATCACAAACCCGGCTCCGCCCGGTACGAATATCAGTCCTGCTCATCACATTGATGTGCTTACATTTATCTGTGTGCGCCAGGAAATGGGACCTCGCTTCTCCTAACGGATCTGTTATTATTACTGTAGAAATTGAAGGAGAAATAAAATGGTCTGTCCGTTATAATAATGAATGGCTGCTGGCTCCGTCGGCAATCGCCATGCAATTCAGTAATGGTATTAAGGCAGGCGTATCTCCTTCAGTTAAAAACTTCAAGCGCTCGTCTGTCAACAGCATGATCGAAGCCGTAGTTCCGGTGAAAGCCCGTTTTATACCAGAACTCTACAATGAGATCCGCATTAATTGTAAAGAAGGTTATGCAGTGATCTTCAGAGCTTACAATGATGGTGTTGCATACCGTTTTGAAACAGGTTTCCCGGAAGAGAAGGTGCAGGTGACGGAGGAAACAGTTGATCTGAATTTCACCGGTGATCACCGGGTGTTCTGGCCGATAGAAACGGATAAGGAATTTCAATCGCATTTTGAATCGCTGTATAAAGACAGTGTACTGTCTGCTTTCAACGCGCAACAGCATGGGGCACTTCCCTTCCTGGTGAAAGCAGGTGGAGGAATTAACCTGCTCATCAGTGAATCTGATCTTTATGATTATCCTAATCTTTTTTTAACCGGCACGGGCGGCCCTGGTCTCAAATCCACTTTCCCAAAAGTTATACTCGATAAGGTCCCTTTCCGCGACCGCGGATACAGGATCACCAAACTGGCGGATTATATTGCTGAAACAAAGGGCCAACGCATTTACCCCTGGCGAAGCATCGCCATCTGCCCCCAGAATAAAGATCTGTTGGAAACGAATCTCACTTACAAGCTGGCTTCTCCTAATAGCCTGGCAGATACCAAATGGATCAGACCTGGCAAAGTGGCCTGGGATTGGTGGAATGCAAACAATATTTATGGGGTGGATTTTAAAGCAGGACTGAATACAGAAACGTATAAATATTATGTTGATTTTGCATCAGCTTATGGGCTTGAATACGTGATACTGGATGAAGGCTGGTCGGCTACCACCACTGATGTATTGCATCCCCGTAAAGAAATTGACCTGCAGGAACTGGTACGGTATGCAGATTCAAAAAAATTAGGGATCATATTATGGACGCTTTGGAACCCGCTTGATGATAATATGGATGCTATACTGGACCAATTTGTGCAATGGGGCGTTAAGGGTATCAAGGTGGATTTTATGGCGAGGGCTGATCAATATATGGTGAACTATTACGAACGTGTGGCTATTGCTGCTGCAAAAAGAAAATTACTGGTTGATCTTCATGGGGCATATAAACCAGTTGGACTGAACAGGAAATATCCGAATGTAATTAGCTATGAAGGTGTACGTGGTTTGGAAAACAATAAATGGAGTACGGATATTACACCAACGCATGATGTAACATTACCTTTTATCCGCATGGCAGCAGGGCCGATGGATTATACTCCCGGCGCTATGATCAATGCAAACAAATCCAATTTCAGGATCGTATTTACTGAGCCGATGAGCCAGGGTACCAGGGCTCACCAGGCAGCGATGTATATTGTGTATGAAAGTCCCTTGCAGATGCTTGCAGATAATCCTTCCAATTACCTGAAAGAACCTGCGTATACCAAATTCATTTCACAGATGCCAACGACATGGGACACAACTATTGCCCTGCATGGTGAAGCAGGTGAGTTTGTAGCAGTCGCCCGGCGTAAAGGTGCACAATGGTATATCGGAGCGATGACCAACTGGAGCAGCAGGGAATTGCCGCTCACTCTTTCTTTTTTAGCACCAGGCAGTAATTATTCCATGCAGGTGCTGGAAGATGGACCGAATGCACAGCAACATGCGGCTGATTATAAAATCTCCACACGTACAGTTGCTGCCGGTGAAAAGCTTGTCATATCAATGAGCGGTGGTGGTGGATGGAGTGCGGTGTTGACACCAAAAATAATTTGATCAGTTCTGATAAATTTAAACTGCAATAAAAATGAAAAAACTGCTTGCTTTCCTATTGCCCGGTTCTTTGTGTTGCTTGTCTGATGCCGGCGCGCAGGTGCAACTAAAGAACGATTATCCTATCCAGCCCGTGGCTTTCACCCATGTGCATGTGAATGACAATTTCTGGGCACCCAAGATCAGGGTGAATGCGGACGTAACGATTCCGTATACACTTGATCAATGTAAACGCACCGGGAGGATCGATAATTTTTTAGTGGCTGCAGGTAAAAAGAAAGCAGATAAACTTACGGAATACACTTTCGATGACACCGATCTGTATAAGATCATAGAAGGTGCAAGTTATGGTTTGCAGGTAAAAAAGAACCCGGGGCTCGAACGCTATCTTGACACGCTTATCGGTATTATCGGTGATGCGCAGGAAGCAGATGGATACCTTTATACATTCCGGACCGCAAAGATGGACAAGCCTCATGACTGGATCGGCAGCAAGCGTTGGGAGAAAGAAGAAGATCTCAGTCATGAATTGTATAATTCAGGCCACCTCTTTGAAGCTGCAGTAGCCCACTACCAGGCCACTGGTAAAAAAAACCTGCTGAACATCGCCATTCGTAATGCCGACCTGCTGGTAAAAACTTTTGGTCCCGGTAAGGAAGAAAAGTTTCCCGGTCACCAGATAGTTGAAACAGGGCTTACCAAATTATACCGTGTAACCGGAAAAAAAGAATATCTCGATCTTGCTAAATTCTTTCTTGATCTTCGAGGCACACCGGGACATTTGAACCACGAATACAGCCAGGCGCACAAAAAAGTAATAGACCAGCATGAAGCCGTAGGGCATGCTGTTCGCGCAACATATATGTACACCGGTATGGCTGATGTGGCCGCACTCACCGGTAATAAACAATATCTCGAAGCAATTGATGATCTGTGGAATGATGTAGTGTATAAAAAAATATACATCACAGGTGGAATCGGCGCCACCGGGGCCGGTGAAGCTTTTGGTAAGCCTTATGATTTGCCTAATATGTCTGCTTATGCAGAAACCTGCGCTGCCATTGCGAATGTGTATTGGAACAGCCGCATGTTCCTCCTGCATGGTGATGCCAAGTATATTGATGTGATGGAACGCACTTTGTATAATGGATTGTTGTCCGGTGTTTCGCTCAGTGGCGACCGTTTCTTTTATCCCAATCCGCTTGCCTCAATGGGGCAGCATCAGCGAAGCGCCTGGTTTGGCTGCGCCTGTTGCATATCAAATATGACAAGGTTCCTTCCTTCAATGCCCGGTTATGTGTATGCGCAGAATCAAAATGATCTCTATGTAAATCTTTTTGTAGGAAGTGAATCTGCTATTCAATTGCCTGCCGGAAAATTGAGTATCGTTCAGCATACGAACTATCCATGGGATGGTAAAAATGAGATCGTGATAAACAACGAGAAGAGTTTCCGTTTTGCATTGCATGTGCGTATCCCGGGATGGGCTGTTAACCAACCGATACCTGGTGATCTCTATAGTAGTGCCGGTGACGGAGCGCCCCTGACATTCCTGCTCAATGGCAAACCGGTAACTTATAAAACGGAGAAAGGTTATGCTGTGATAGACCGCACCTGGAAGAAAGGCGACAAGGTGAGTTTTGAATTCCCAATGGATATTAAAAAGCTCAGTGCAAATAACCAGGTAGCTGCTGATAAAAGCAGGTTTGCATTGCAACGCGGCC
This sequence comes from uncultured Chitinophagaceae bacterium, assembly GCA_965990355.1. GTDB lineage: Bacteria > Bacteroidota > Bacteroidia > Chitinophagales > Chitinophagaceae > Terrimonas_A. The sequence continues at coordinate 6,217 of CBHEUU010000053.1, read as the reverse complement.
CGATCGTTTATTGCCTTGAAGGAGCAGACAACAAAGATGCTGCTGTGATGAATATCGTGGTGGATAAGAATGCACCCATCCAGGCCGTATACAAACCAGAGTTGCTGAATGGCGTGATGACACTGGCAATGAAAGGTTCTTCTACCAAACGCCAACTGAATACCAGCGACCTGCTCAAAACCACGCAGGATGTTACGGCTATCCCTTATTATTCCTGGGCGAACAGGGGAGCGGGCGAAATGGAAGTCTGGATTCCCTTTGAAGAATCAGCCGCAAGACCTATGCCTGCACCAACCATTGCCTCAAAAAGTAAAGTTTCTGCATCTATCAGGAACCCGCGCATGTTAAAGGCGTTGAATGATCAGTATGATCCCCAGGATTCAAGGGACGCAAGCGCCATCTATATGCATTGGTGGCCAAAGAAAAACTCACTGGAATACGTGCAGTATGATTTCGATACGGCAAACACTATTTCCGAAACCAGTGTGTATTGGTTTGATGATGGTCCTTTCGGTGGTTGCAGAATTCCCGCTTCCTGGAAAGTGTTGTATAAAAAAGGAGAAGAGTGGATACCGGTTAAAGTGATTTCCGCTGATCCGATAGCAAAAGATAAATACAATACGATCCGGTTTGAACCGGTTACTACCAATGCAGTAAAAATAGAAATACAACAACCCGTGGACCATTCCACCGGGTTGCACGAATGGATCGTTAAGTAACCGGAACTTTAATAGCAAGCACACGATGAAACAGCTTTTTATTTGCTTAGCGGGAATCTGTTGCCACTTCGCAATAATGGCGCAGCAGGCTTCCATACAAATTGACGGATCAAAACCTGGCAGCAAAATACCTTCCACGCTTCATGGAATTTTCTTTGAAGAGATCAGTCATGCAGGTGAAGGAGGGATATATGCTGAACTGATCCAGAACAGGGGATTTGAAGAAAGCCGGATCCCTGCTGGCACCAAACTGGAAAATGGTTTCCTGGTACCCTGGCCGGAGAAGCCGCACTTTATGATTGAGCCTAAGAAAACAGATTGGAAACTTGAATGGCCACATAAAACAGAATGGCCGGCATGGTCAGCAATATCGAAGAATGGCGCAACAGTTGAACTTTCTCTTACTACCGGGCAACCACTCAATAATGCCACACCCAATTCCATGCAGGTAAGGATTAACAATCCTGACAACAAAGGAGCAGCAGAACTTATCAACGAAGGTTTCTGGGGTATCAAGGTTACTGGTGGTGATAGTTATAACCTCGTGTTTTATGCACGAACCGATGAGCAATATGCTAAACCTCTTACAGTCTCCTTACAATCTTCCGAAGGTAAAGTCCTCGCCAGCCATACATTTCAGACGATAAAAACTAAATCCTGGAAGAAATACAGTTGTACATTAAAAGCGGATGCTTCCGATAAGAAAGCAAAATTTGTTTTTTCCTTTCCGGGAAGCGGAACGGTTTGGCTGGATTTTGTTTCTTTATTTCCTGCTAAAACATTTAAGAACCGTGCCAATGGTTTGCGCCCCGATCTGGCAAAACTGATCGCTGGATTAAAGCCATCATTTATCCGGTGGCCGGGCGGTTGTTATGTGGAAGGCATTACAATTGAAAGTGCACCCAACTGGAAAACGACTGTCGGCCCTGTTGAACGAAGACCGGGTACTTTCAGTCCCTGGGGCTACTGGAACAGTGATGGTTTAGGGTATCATGAGTATCTGCAGTTTTGTGAAGATGTGAATGCGGATGCCTTATACGTTTTTAACGCCGGCGTTTCCTGCGAATACCGGAGCGGTACATACGTTCCGGAAGCGGATGTTCAGCCGTATATCCAGAATGCATTGGATGCAATTGAGTATGCCATCGGGCCAGTCACTTCTGTTTATGGAAAAATGAGAGCTGCCAATGGGCATCCCAAACCCTTCCCGCTGAAATACGTGGAGATCGGCAATGAACAACATGGGCCTAAATATGCCAGCCGCTATAATTTGTTTTATGAAGCCATAAGGAAAGCTTATCCTTCTATCCGCATCATGGCCAGTATGGGAATAGGAGATGTGAACCAGCGGACCTTGAAGAACATGAAGGAAGTGGATATCGTAGATGAACACGCTTATAAAGATGCATACTGGAGTATGCGGAATGCCGATCATTTTGATAAATATAAAAGAGGCGATTGGGAAATGTATGTAGGCGAGTATGCTACAAATAGAGGTGTTGGTGCCGGAAATATGAAAGCAGCGCTGGCAGATGCAGTGTATATATTAGGCATGGAAAGAAATGCCGACCTCGTAAAGTGGAGCAGCTATGCTCCGCTGCTGGTTAACACGAATGATGTGGACTGGCCGGTGAACCTGATCAATTTTGATGCTGCGCAAAGCTTTGGCCGCATCTCTTATTATGCTATTCAATTGTTCAGTGATAACAGGGCAGATGTAAATCTTACTACTGCTGTAAATATCCCCGGTGAATCTGCAACGAAGCCGCTGTTTTCCGGCAGTATCGGTTTTGGTACCTGGGACACACAAGCTGAATTCAAAGATGTGGAAGTAAGTCAAAACGGGACAGTAGTATATAAATCCGATTTTATCAATAACGCGGCGGAATGGTCAAAGGTGAGAGGTGAATGGTCGGTGAAAGAAGGAGCATTAACGCAAACTGCTGAAGGGCCGCAACGCCTTGCCATGCTGTCTAAAGAATTTGACACATGCACCATCCGTTTGAAAGCCCGGAGAATGGGTGGATTAAATGCGTTTATGATCCCGTTTGCGGTAAAGGACAGTAATACCTATTTACGTGCGCATATCGGCTCCTGGTTAAATGCCTGCAGCGTGTTTGAAAGCGTCACGGAAGGTTATGAAGTGGCTGGTCTTACTGATCAGAAACGGTTGGCAAAGCCGATCGAAACAGGAAGATGGTATGATATCCGCCTGGTGATTGGCAGCGATAAAGTGGATTGTTATCTTGATGGTGAGCTGTTAATGACCTATACACCTCCGCCAAAATTGTTTGCCCTTGCAGGAAAAGAGGAGAGGACCGGCGATATCATTCTTAAACTGGTGAATGCGGGTCCCAATGCTGTGAAAACAGCCATCAATATTACCGGCCTGGGAGAAATTGTGCCGGCAGGAACGTTGACCAGTCTGTCAGCCTCCAGTGATCAGGTGGAGAATTCTTTTGCCCAGCCACAGCAGTACACTCCGGTATCCCGGGCCATCACCATTGATCCCCGGAATCCACAGGTAGAATGGCCGGCTTTTTCTATTAACGTACTTCGGATAAAACCAGTGAATAAACCTAAAACAAAGTAGTTAGTTTTGCAAATACGGCTGATGATATGTATATATAATCGTATGCTTGTAAACCAGCCTTAAAATCGATTGCGTTTGCTTTTTTAAAACAAGTTTATTTTTTATGCGATCCCCTATTTATTTTATTCTTTGCCTGTTCTTCTTTTTGTTTTCATTTACTGTAGTTGCCCAACGCGGATTAAAATGGAACACTGATGGCACGGCTTATTATGCAGTTGAAAAAGGAATAATTGTAAAGTATGAACTTCCTTCATTTTCCCGTAGCGAGGTTGTACAACCCACACAAATTACTCCGGCAGGTAGCGGCAACCCACTTTCTGTTCGCGACTTCTCTTTCAGCGCCGACGGAAGCCGTTTGCTGATCTATACGAATTCTAAAAGAGTATGGCGCCTGGATACTAGAGGCGACTATTGGGTGCTTGATATCGCGGGTAATAAACTCCAGCAGATCGGGAAAGACAAGCCGGCATCTTCGCTGATGTTTGCCAAGTTTTCTCCGGATGCCAGCCAGGTAGCTTATGTAAGCGGGCATAATATTTACGTAGAAGATATTGCTACAGGTAAAGCCACAGCACTTACCACGGACGGGAACGACAGGATCATCAATGGCACTTTCGATTGGGCTTATGAAGAAGAATTCAATTGCAGGGATGGCTTCCGGTGGAGCCCGGATGGTAAAAGCATTGCTTATTGGAGAGTGGATGCTTCCCGCATCAGGAATTTTTTGATGATCAATAATACCGATTCTATTTATTCTTTTACCATACCAGTGGAATATCCCAAGGCCGGAGAAGATCCTTCAGCATGTAAAGTGGGAGTGGTAAATGTAGCCACAGGCGTTACTAAATGGATGGATGTGCCAGGCGACCAGGTGCAGCATTATATCCCCGCCATGGAGTGGATGGCGGATAGTAAACAGATCATGCTGGAACAATTGAACCGTAAGCAGAATGAGGCGAAAATGTATCTCTGTGATATCGGAACAGGTGTTGCCCGTTCTATTTACTCCGAATCGAACAATTCGTGGATAGATGTGGAGCCAACTGAAGGGAATGGATGGAAATGGATCAATGGCGGAAAAGAATTCCTGGTTATTTCAGAAAAAGACGGATGGCGCCATTTGTACCGCGTCAATACCAGCGGAGGAAAAGAACTGCTTGTTACAGTTGGCAATTATGATATGATCAGTCTGAAAGCCGTGGACGAAAAAGGCGGATATGTTTATTTTATGGCGTCTCCTGACAATGCAACACAGCAATACCTTTACCGCATCCAGCTCAGCGGCAAAGGCAAACCGGAATTGTTATCGCCAACAGATCAGAAGGGTTCGCATAATTATACACTTTCACCCAATGGCCGGTATGCCAATCACACTTTCTCCAATCATAAAAACCAATCGGTTGCTGAATGGGTTAGTTTTCCTGGCCACAAAACATTTAAAGAAATATCCCGTAAGATGGAGCCTTCCGGTAATGTGGAAATGTTCCAGATCACGACAGATGATGCGGTTACTATGGATGGGTGGATGGTCAAGCCAAAGAACTTCGACAGCACTAAAAAATATCCTGTACTCTTCTATGTATATGCAGAACCTGCCAGTGCAACAGTAAGGGATGCAATTGGAGTGGCGGGCACGCGCCTGTATGCAGGCGATATCGCAGCAGACGGATATATCCAGATAAGTGTGGAAGGCAGGGGCAGCCCAGCTCCCAAAGGCGCAGCATGGCGTAAAGCTATTTACCAGAATATTGGTATTATCAATATCCGCGATCAGGCTATGGCTGCAAAAAAGATTTTGCAATGGTCATTCGTTGATCCGGAACGTATAGCGGTTCATGGTTGGAGTGGTGGTGGATCTACTACATTGAACCTGCTGTTCCAGTATCCTGATATCTATAAAACAGGTATCTCTATTGCCCCGGTGCCCAACCAGCTTCTGTACGATAATATTTACCAGGAAAGATATATGGGTTTACCACAGGAAAATAAAGAACCTTTCATCAAGGGATCTCCCATCACTCATGCAAAAAACCTTAAAGGGAATCTTCTGGTTATCCATGGTACGGGTGATGACAATGTACACTACCAGGGAACAGAAATGCTGATCAACGAATTGGTCAAAAACGGTAAGCAATTCCAGATGATGAGTTATCCAAACCGCACGCACGGTATCAGTGAAGGTGCGGGCACTACAGCTCATTTATCACAATTATTCACCAGTTATTTAAGGACACATTGCCCCGGCGGCCCCAGGTAATAAAAATGATCATTGTTTAAACAGAACAATATGTTTAGCAGGGAAACTTATGTAGAAAGAAGACGGTTACTTGCCTCTGCAATTGGCAAGGGAATTATACTCTTGCTGGGAAACAGCGATAGCGGCATGAACTATAAGGATAATGTTTATCCATTCCGGCAGGACAGCAGTTTCCTTTATTTTTTTGGTCTCGACAAACCCGGACTGGCAGGGATCATTAATATAGATGAAGGCACAGAAATGATCGTTGGCAATGATGCAACGATTGACGATATAGTATGGATAGGCACACAGGCATCTCTGGCAGAGACTTCAGAAAAAGTGGGTATCACAAAAGTTATTAACCTGGCTGCATTGCCTGCTGTAATCAAGCAAGCTCTTGGGTCAGGGCAGACCGTTCACTATCTTCCGCCTTACCGGCCGGATAATTTATTATGGCTGGGAGAGTTGCTGAGTCAACCCGTTGCTGCGGTGAAAGCAGGTGTTTCCATATCGCTTATTAAAGCAGTGGTAGCGCAACGCGCTATAAAATCTCCGGAAGAGGAAGCAGAGATCAGCCGGGCGGTGAATATCAGCAATGAAATGCATCTTGCTGCGATGAGAGATTCAGTTGCCGGTGTTACAGAGAAATTCATCAGCGGCAAACTG
>CBHEUU010000052.1:0-13296 GCA_965990355.1 uncultured Chitinophagaceae bacterium | reverse complement strand
CACGGCCAGTGCTTTCGCACCGTTCAAAAGAAGCAGGGATCGTAGTGGTATAATTCACTTTGATACGAGGCAACCAGAAACTGTCAGTCAGTTTAACATTGGTGAAATTGACAGACTGGATGGGATAATCTTTCTGCTGTGCAAATACAAGATGTGCGGTAAGGAGTGAAATGGAAAGAATTGATTTTTTCATACAAGCAATTTGAATAAACAGGACCGTTTTCAAAGCTAATAATATTTGTCATATTCACAATTATCTTTAACAAATATCATCTACCTCCTAAAAATCAAAAACCTGGTTTTTTACAACCAGGTTTTGACGCTCTCTAATCAGGAATAAGGTATATAGTTCACTTTATTGCTTAAGCAATTGTAAAACAGCCGGTTTCTTTCCTCCCAGGCCAGACACTTCTACCCAGTACATTCCAGCTCTCAGCGAACCTGGCAGGTTCAGCTGATATACATTCGCACCCAGGACCGGACGCTCTATTTTCTGCAGGTAAACGATGCGGCCACTAACATCCACTACCCTTACCATTACGTTGGAAGTACTTTGTTCCAGGTTGAAACGCAATCTTACCTGGTTGGTGAATGGGTTTGGATAAACAGCAACGGTTGCTTGTTGTTCTACGGTAACAGCTCTCTCAGTGCTGGTTTCCACAACGGCAACGCTTACACTGTCTGCCTGCGGCGTTTGAGTGATCAGGCCTTCATCTCTTCCAACCGGGTTGATGCCAAGTGCGGGATCAGGCTGCACAATAGGCGCACCTTCGATACTCATGGCGCCGAGATAAGCGAAGCCATTGAGATTAACACCATATACAGTAATAGTTACAGAACCATCTGCATCAGGCACCACACCGGTGATACGGGCGGTTTGAGTGGTATTATTTGCCGCATCCAGCAATACAGCTTCATTGCCGATCTTATATGCAGCCACAACACCCACCTGCGGGTTTGCCCTGCTGCCAAAGAAGGCGAAATTATATTGGTGGGCCAGCACAAGACCGGAGATCCTGATCGTAGCTGTATCAGCATAGTTGAGGTAATAAAAATTCTTCATCACATTGTCAGGGTACACACCACTATTATTACCCGTGGAAGCACCATATACATTGAAACCACTGAATTCCCTGTCCAGGTTAAAATCAATACCTGTGTTCTGTCCCTGGTCATTGATCATATTGGAAAGCACAAATCCTTCTGTGATCAGGGTGTTCGTATTGTTCCAGTTACCAGGTTGTGCCGGTGCATTGGTAGATCCATCATTCAGGTTCAGATGAATGATATAGGCTACCGTGCTGGCGCCTGCATAATTACTGAATGCAGTGGGCAACGAATCAACTATCGCTTTTACTTTATAATAATAAACCGTTCCGGTACTCAGTCCTGCATCTGTATAGGTTCTTACAGAATCAGGTACGGTAGTCAGCTTCACGTATGTTCCGGTATTCACAGTAGATCTCCATACTTCATAAGCGCTGCTGTTGACCGTAGTTGTCCAATTAAGTTTGATCTGCGATTTAGAAACGCCTTTAGCTGTAAGCACTGGTGGTTCTGCCTCAGCCAGGGAATCATAAGGATGAATATCGAGCACCATCGCACCCAGGTAAGCATTTGGAGAAGAACCTGATTTTATTGCGCGGATAACTATTTCTCCATTGCTGTCTGGCAATATGCCTTCTATTGTTACAGTTTGTGAAGCATTATTAGTAGCATTCAGCTCAACAGTGGTTTCGCCTATTTTGTATTGAGTGACCAATGCGGAGCTGTAATTAGCCCTGCTCGCAAAGAAGGTAAAATCATATTTCTTTGAACTATTCAGTCCCGAAAATTTGATCCTTCTTTCCGCAGTTCCATTATAATAATACAGGCTCTTCATTACATCATCGGGGTATACGCCGGAATTATTACCGGTCACTACACCCAGGGTAGCCGAAGCCGTCCAGGCATCCAGCAAGGTCATGGTGATACCTGTTGAACCATTATTGGCGTCTTTCAGATCGGCCAGTGCCAGGTTGGCTGAAGGAGCGCTGTTGGTATTATTCCAGGGTGATGTTACTGGTTGCGTTTGATTGAAATTGATATACACTTTGGTAAGGTCAGCTACCGCAACTGTAAGAGTAAACTGCCTGATTGAGGAAGCACCATGCTGATCGGTAGCCGTAACCGTAATACCCGGATAAACACCAGGTGTAGCACCTGCTGCGATATGGATCAGGCCTGTGCCATTACCATTATCGGTAAAGCTGGCAAAAGAAGGCAATTGGCTTACGGAAAGTGTAAGCTGATCACCCGGATCTGTTGCCACGATAGCGATATCAAGGGTTTGTGTAGAAGCTACAGATATATCATTCAATGCATCCAGTGCAGGGGTGATATTAGGTACAGTAACAGATACCGTATCGCTGAATGCAGAATAGCCAAGTGCATTTTTGGTACGGACTGTATAATAATATGTCTGGCCACTGGTGATTGCAGCAGTATCTATGTATTGTACCAGGTTGGCAATGCTATCACCTGCATTGAGACGTACAAATCCGTTCTGCGGTGCAAGACTGCGATAGATCTCATACGCTGTTTCGTTATACGCTGCGTCAACCCAGTTAAGCAATACAGAATCGCCCTGCACATTTGCCGTCAGGTTTCTTGGTGTAGCAGGCAGGCTGCCGTCGTCATACACAGAACGGATCACCATGGCATTGAGATAACCATAGGATGATCCTGCAGCATTTGCTACCGTCAATACAACAGAACTGTCTGCGCCCGGCTTCACGCGGTTAATGCTTACAGTTTGCTGAGAGTTATTGGCCGTATTCAGGCTTACTGTCTGCGTACCGATAGTATAATTGGTAACAACTCCTACAGTGGGGTTGGCACGGCTGCCGAGGAAAGTGAAATCATAATACTTCGCAGTATCCAGTCCATACACTTTCAATGTTCTTGCCGCATTCACTGCATAAGAAGAACGCAATACAGCATCAGGATAAATACCTGAATTATTGCCGGTATTCACACCTGCATTGTTTGCACCAAACCATGCAGTTGGTATTGTGAGACCGACAGAAGTGGTATTGCCTTTTTCGTCTTTCAGGTTGGCTACTGTTGCATTGGCTGTTGGCGCTTTGGCTGTATTGTTCCAGGGCGCAGCAGCGTTGTAATAGCCGTCTGTTAAGCTCACCCAGATGGTGTTAACAGGGTTTACATCGTTCACGGTAATGGTGAAGCTTAAGGTATCTGCTCCGCCTTTTCCATCTTCTACTTTCGCCTGCACATTATACACGCCATTGTCAGCATAACCTGGATTAAGCGAAATCTGTGCAGAAGCAGAAGTAGTGTTAACCGTTGCAAAAGAAGGCAGGCCTACGAATGACCATTGTAAAGAGTCTCCCGCATTTTCATCCGTGGCCTGCAGCGAAAACTGGTAGGTGGTTTTTTCATCAAGAATAATGCTTTGGATGGTGGCAATCGAAGGAGCGGCATTGGTATGTACCAGTACGCTAAAGCCAAGCGTATCAGCGCCGCTGTAAGGGTCGTTTACAACAACAGAGATATGATAAGTGCCTGTATCAGCCAGTTGTGGAATAAACTGAAGCAAACCAGTTCCGTTGCCGGTGGAATTAAAGGACGCAAAAGCAGGCAGACCGGTGAAAGTAAACTGCAAAGCTTCATTTCCTGTATCAGTTGCTTTGACAGCTATTTTGAGCGTGTCGCTGAAATGAACAAACTGATCGGCAATAGCTGCCAGCACAGGCTTATCATTGGGCGTAACAGCAGTGTCTGCTGCACTGAAGCCTGATGCACCTCCTGCATTAATGCTTCTTACTTTATAGATATAGCTCGTATTGGGTTTCAGCAGTGAATCCGTGTAGGTCAGTACACTATTCGGCACTGTAGCCAGCAAAGTATCGGCCGTTGTGGTTGTGGCACGGTACAGCTCATATGCTGCAGCACCAGTAGCCGTATCTGTCCAGCTCAATTGAATAGTGGACGAAGATTGCGTTTGTGCAACAAGGCTTGCAGGAATAGCAGGGATTGCCGGTAATGCAGCAGTTACAGCATACTGACTGCTGTATTTTCTGTCTTTCACGGCTACTATTTCAGCAGGAGTAAGCGCTTTACCGAATATGGACAATTCATCTATCCAGCCACTGAAATAACCGGTACCAACATTGAATGCATTGGTACTGTTTACACGGCCGATGGAGGAAGTGGAAGGAGGCACGGGCATCGACGTAAAGGTCATTCCCGTTACAGCACCGGCTTCTACTCCATCTACATATAAGCGAAGTGTGCTGGTATCATATACAAGGGCAATATGATGCCAGTCTGTATTGGTGTATGCAGCAGAAACATTATAACGGATATTGTTGCTTGCCGCACCTGCATATATTCTGTTGGCATCAAGACGAATTCCCAGTCCATAATCACGGCCACCGATATCGATCACGTTGCGGTTGCCGGTATTGGAGTTGGACTTCATCCAGAAGGTAATAGATTTCTTCGCAAAGCCTCCGCGTATGTAATCACCGGTGGTGGTTACAAAATCAAGATACTGATTGGTTCCGTTCAGCTTCAATGAATATGAAGGTTCCATGGCAACAGTGTCAAAAACAGGATTGTTGACAGCTGTAAACCTGCGGGCATTACCTGAAGCATCGTTATAATCATTATTGAAGCGCCAGAAAGCCTGTGCATCTGTTTTAGCAGGAGCAAAAGCAGATTCGCCATATTGGCCTACTGCCCTTACCTGGTAGTAATACCTTGTGGAAGGGAGCAATCCATTTTCATCACTAAAGCTGGTGGTATTGGCAGACACAGCACCCACCATGGTAAAGTTTTCCAGCGGGTCGTTGGACCTCCAGATTTCAAAAGCCGTTTCATTATTGCTGCTGTCAACCCATGCAAGATCAATTCTCTTATAAGAGATAGCCGTTGCCGTAAGCTGCACAGGAGGAGCAGGCTTCGCACCATTGATAGGTGCAGGATCAGTGAAGGCTGTATTGGGAATAGTTACATAAGAAGAACCGGTAGCAGGAGTTCGCCATGATGCGGTCATTGATTGCCCGCCGGTCCTGTCGAAATAAGCAATGGCGATAGGATAAATACCGGCCTGAAGGGTCAATGCAGCTGAAGTCACGGTAACGCTACCATGAATGCTATCGTTGTTTACAATAGCAGTGCCGCCATAAGAATAAGGAGAATTGGTTTCACCCAAACCACCCAGCCACAACTTACTTCCTTCATCTGAACTGGTACGGAAATAATAAGTACCGGTTGTGGGTATGGAAATAAAGCCTTCCCACAGGTAAGCAAACCGATCATCCTGCGTTCTGTTGGCCATACTTACAGCCGGCATGTAGCCGGTGATGAAAGGAGTAAGCGTTGAAAAATCAGGCAGCTTATTCCATGAATCAGTAGTAGTATAATATTTATAGCTCAGCCCATTTTGCAGGGGTTGTGAACTTACCTGGTTGCTGGTGGCAGAAACATTGCCAGCCTGGTCGGCCGCTCTTACCTGGAATACATAAGTAGAGCCGTGGTCCAGGTTATAAACAGTAAAACTATTCAGATCTGTTTCCTGGTATTTTGCACCATTTACATAAATAAAATATTTGGTTACCTGCACATCATCGGTTGATTCTTCCCAGGTAAGTTCAACCGAACTTCTTGTAGTGCTCAGTATCCTGAGGTTGGCAGGCACAGTAGGAGCTGTAGTATCTGCCAAAGTTGTAGCACTGGTAGCATTGGTAGCTGCAGATGCTGCCTGCGCATTGATAGCCCTTACTTTAAAATAGTAAGGAGTGTTGGTCAGTAATCCTGTTTGTGTATAGGTGGTGGTAGCTGCATCCACTACAGCTGCCAGTACATACGTTCCGTTAGCCGCGCTTGATTTAAAGATCTCAAAAGCGGTTGCAGGGTAAGTGGAGTTACCTTTTACCCAATCAAGCTTCAGTTCTGTTTTGGATAAAGCCGCAACAGTAAAGGAAGAAACAGGGGCCGGAGCGCCGGCAGCATTTGCATTTTTAATGGTGAACAAATCAGAGAACAGGCTTGAACAGCCATATTGTTCTGTCACTTTCACTTTATACTGACCTGCAGCAGATACAGACAAAATATTTGTAGTGCTTAAAGTAGTGGTATCACTTCCTTCTTTCTTCCAGGTGTAGGTAGCATATCCTTCCGGTACTTCCAGTTGAGCAGATACAGGATCGGCAGGCGAGGGAAGATAAGCACTGGAAGCATTGGCAAACTGTATCGCAGGAGAGACTGTTACACCTTTTTCTGTAATAGTTACAGGTATGGGTGACCATACAGACCAGGTATCTCCTTTTTTAACGCGACAATCATATACGCCTTTTTCAGTAGCAATATATGTATTGCTTTCAGCGCCGGAGAGCAGCACACCATTTTTTCTCCACTCATATCCATCAAAGCCGGGGGTAACACCGAGCTCCTGGTTAATGGCGTCACCGGGGCAATACTCCGTCCGTCCGGACAAAGGCCAGGGATTTGCTTTATGAGCTTTGTTCATCACAACGGTGAAATTGGCCTCTCCCCATGCATCACCCCAGCAGTTATGTCCCCTTGTAGGGTATTCTGTGTAAGTGATGTTTGCACCATTTGCTTTAAAGGTGCTTACGACTCCTCTTGCCGTGAAAGGAGAAGGGCCTTTATCAAGCCCGCCCTGGAACAGCCATATTGGAGTATATTTTACATTGGCGATGTTCGCCGGATCAGCATCATAATTGGAAACCGCACTGATAGGCAAACCAGCAGCTACCAGTGTAGGATAGATCTTCATCATTTGCCAGGTGGCACCGCCACCGCCTGAAAGTCCGTTTACGATCACGCGGAAGGGGTCCACTTTCAGTTCAGGAATAAAATAATTTTCGATCAGCTCATTGATGAATTGAAAGTGGTTGGTATTAAAAGCACCGGAAGCAGAAGCTGTCTCCGGGCAAAATATAAATCCATCGAAAGTGCCATTGTCGACCCAGCCCATGAATTTCTGACCGGAAGGCGCCAACTGGTTTTCGTTATCGTAAATGGTTCCTTTACTGCCGATACCAGGAAAGAAAACAAGGATGGGATATTTCTTGTTGGTGTTCAGCGAATCCTTATAAGTTTTAGGAAACTTAAGCCGGAAGGCCATGCCTTTATAGAAATAGGCTTTATAGGAAGTAGTCGGAAAACTTACCCGGGTCGTTTTTACCCATTTGGCCAGTGTGCCAAAAGGTGGTATTTCCGGGGGATCGTTCGGGTTGTATATGATAACGGGGTCATCGGGGTTCAGCACGCCGGTTTGTGCGAACGAGCCAACTGACATCGCCATCAGGCAGCAGCCAATAATAATTCGGGTAAGGGTAAAAAGTTTCATAGTTACTTTTTATAATATAAAAAATAGCGGAGCTCCACTCCCTGGTGGGGCTTTAACCAGTCATTTTTTTAATAACAGGATTATTCTAATGGCAGGCATGACATTTCCTTGGCGGAAAGCATGATCAAACAATGGTAATGGTGGTTAATGGTAGGTATGGGATTGAGGTGGTATGAACAGGAGTTCAGTATGGATAGAATATCGGGGAATGAGATTTAAAAAGATAAGGTGGTTTAACCTTAGACAGGTTAAGTGGTGCAAATGTAATATAAATATGGAATTCTTTTATATAAATTTTGGTTTAAGCAAAAACAGGGGCGGGCTAGCATAATTGTACCGGGGACGTCTCCCCCTTGCTTATTCCTCCTGGATGATCAATGCGTTCAGGTAGAACTGGTCCTGTTATTTTTTTGACTTGTGCAGCTATGCTTAAAAAAACAAACTTTAATCTGGCTGTAGGTGATTTTATCAAGTCTCCCTGACAATAAAAAAGGAGTCTCTTTCGAGACTCCTGTAAGATGTTTATTTTAAACCCTGATAATCTGATACATTACCAAATATCCTGACAACAACAAGGCTAAATTAAGCCTTTTGACTGTGCTGATACTTATTCTTAATGCCTTACTCACCTGTATACTAGTAAAGGTACTGATGCAATTTGTTTGCAGGTAACTTTTTAACCATTCAAAATAGTTCCTGCAAGCCCCTGTCAGATCATCACTCTTTCTTAGCAATACCTCCTTCATCAACTGGTTAGCTTCCCGGATATCTTCCAGCGTGGTTTCAATGTATGCCTCCCGGTGCTGGCATCCTGCTTTTGCTCCCTTTGATACTGGTGGTAAAAGGTAATGATCTCAATAAAGTTCAGGTAGTGGGCATTGGTTCTTCTTGCCTTGAATACCGTAGCAGGTAATTGCAACTATTCCGCATAAGGGTTTCTGACAACAATGGGCAATAACAAACGCTGCACATCCTGTAAGAAAGCTTTTACATCACGCTCCACCTGCACATTGATCCTGCCAGCACTCTTCTTTCGTTGATACTCCATTATACGGACATCCTGTTCCTTGCTTTCATCCAGATACAGCAGGAAACTACGATTAGCATTATCCTCATACACTCCTTCTTTGGTAGTGCATCCTGCAACGCTTACAGGGCCTTCTACTCTCAAATGAGTGGTTTGAGCTTCACCTGATGGGTTCTTGTAAACAATGCTCTTGGTGATCACCCGCTTGCTTTGCAGCTCTCTCAAAGGATAAAGAACTTCCTGCACTCCATCCAAATCTTCTGTCAGGATCAGTTCATGCTTCAGTTCTTGCTTACCGAAGTAGTAAAAGGCATTCTCACTTAAGGTAGTGATCTCTATCTTGTCTTCTTCCGGGATCAGTTCTCCTACTTTCTCCTGCAAATGGGATTTACCTGTACCACTGCTACCCAAACTGATGATATACAAGGGTTGTTCTCTTTTCCTGCTGGTGAATACCAGATACATCAATAAGCGGTTTACTTCTTCTTGTCTAGGCCCCTTAAAAACTGGACAAAAGTTCGATATTGGTTAGAGAGTTGCTGATCTTTTTGGCTGGTTGAAGCGGTGTATTTTCAAAATATTGATCCCATACTTTTTGTGGCGTTTGATTGCCGAGGCTGCCATGCAGGCGATATTCATTGTAATGCTTTTTCCATCTGTTCAATACCAAAGCCGCCTCATAAATGGACTCAAACTGGTACTGTCTTTCCACCGTGCGTTCCAGGATACTGTGATAAGCTTCAATAAAAGCGTTTTCCTCCGGTGTAGCTACATGGGTAAATTCCTGATGGACCTGCTTTTCTTTCAGAAATTCACGGACCAGTTGCGCTACAAACTGACTTCCGTTATCGTTGCGTAGCGTAATTCCTTTGACCGGATGTTTCTCAAGGATTTGCTCCAGCAACCATTTGACCTGCTGTTTTCGGACCCGCCACCATAAAAGCTGCCCCAGGATCCGGCGGCTGTACACATCCAGGACTGTCAACAATAAAGCATTACGCCCATTCCCATGGATATGCAGGTATTTAATGTCCATGCACAGTTGTTGCAGGGGTGCTTCAGCTTGTTGCGTAAGTACTTTACAAAATTCCTTTTCTCCGCTCTGGCGGCTATCTTGCTGTTATACAGCAACCCATTTTCTTTCATCAACCGGTATACCTTCTTTTTGTTGATAAGAAATCCCTCCTGCTGCAATCCAACACTCATTTTGCGGTACCCATAATCCATGAACTCAATGCTGAGCATGAACTTAACAGCAATGACTACGCTTTGATTACTGATCCGGTCACCATCCCGTAAAGGCGTATGGGTAGAAGGTTTTCTGCCCTGCCTCCCTGTTTTGGGTTTGTAATAATAGCTGCTACGACTGGCAGCACACCAGTTCAGCATCTTATTCACCGTTATCTTCCTTTCAAAGAACTGTATACAGGACCTCACATCGGGCAGTTTCAACGGCTTTTTTTTAAAAGCTCGTTCTTGAACTCCAACTCTAATGCCTGATTGGCAATGATCCGTTTGAGCCGCTCATTCTCTGACTGTAACTGCTTTATTTCCGGATCGATCGTAGGATACCGGGGCTGCAAACCTTGTACGCCCTGGTTATCAAAACCCAGCTTCCACCGGTAAAACAATGACTGACTGACATGGTGCTTGCGAAGCGTTTCCGTTGTACCATTCTGATTGGCTTCCTGGATGATTTGGAGCTTTTGTTCCGCGCTCCATTTGCGTCTGACTTTACCCATGGTTCCCTAAATTTAATGTTCTAAATTGATTTAATAATCAGTCCAGACTTTTAGGGGGCTAAGACAATAACTTACCACATCACTGAGAATAGCCATACAGCTATCTCTTCATATAAAATTCCGAAAAGTGATGCAGAAACATTCTAATGCTTTGCCTCTTATTAGGAGCAGTCATATAATCTATTATGGATACGTAGTTGTGGACTGGCTTTATGCGATATTGTTTCACAAGGTGTTTAACAAATCTATTATTGGGAAGATGCAAGTCAAAAAAAGTGGGATCAGAAAGCGGAGTAAATAGCGGAGGTTCTTCCAAATGGTCGCCATAAATAAAATAACCGAAAAAAAACTTATCAAAGTCATTCACGTTACTTATTTCAAAGAGAGAACACACGAGCTCTAATCTACCCACAAGTTTCTCAAAATCACTAATACCGACTAATGCATCATTAATCGACACTTGATATTTTTTGTACAGATTACTCCCTGTCTCTGTGTAATAGATTGCATTTTTAAAATCACTTAAATGATCACTAAAAGAAATAAAAGGGTCTTCATTTTTTTTGGCAAAAAAATCCAGTATATCTCCCCATCCTTTATCACTTTTAAGCTTATACTTATTTAAAATATAGCCTTCAAATCTAAATAATTGGTTTAGTTCATTGCTAGGATTAGAATAAACCCGACTTGCCACATAACTTCCTTTAATAAACAACTCAATATCTTTGCAATTGCTTATTCCAAAAAAACCCTTCTTATTAATTATTTGCTCTAAGAGCGAAAAATAGTTGCGCATTATTTATTCTTTAGTTGCTAACTTATATGCTTCTTCTCCCACTGCTACCCCGCCGCCGGGCTTAACTACTTCTAAATTCTTAATAAAATCTTCATATGGAATGCCGGCAGGATTCATGTTATCAAATATAAATTTTTTGCCATCTTTAGATACTTCCGTAAATACATGTATTGAGTTAGATGTAAGCACCTCGCCCTTATACATAATTCCGAAATCCGATCCGGCCTTTAATGTGAACTTTGTAACCGCATATCCAGCCGCAGATAATGATTTAGCAAATTTCTTAGAGAAATCCAACGCATAGTCAGTACATTTAAACAACACTCCAGCTCCCTTCAATTTTGCTAATCGTTCAGCTGTAGCTAAATTCCCAAGTAAAGGAATCATACCAGCAAAGCTTATTCCCGCATCTTTAAATTTACCTTGGAATAAATAGCCAAGACCATTTATTCCATCAGCTGCTTCACCAATAACAGGTGCAGCTCCTGCTAAGTCTAAGCCCGACTGAATACCTTCAAGTACAGGTGCTTCATAAGACATATTTTTCCAAATCTCATCGAGCGCTTTAAAATTTTCATAAGTTTGGCCGCCTTTTTCGAAGTCACTTTTGAGTGCGTCAATCTTCGCCTTATTCGCCAAATTCTTTTGAAACATTGTATTCGCTCTGACTTCAATCGCATCAAGCTGCTTTAACAGGGTCTCTGCTTGCTTAATCTCTTTTCGGTTTCTTTCGATAGCTTTATCTAGATCCCTTAGCATTTTCTCAGTTCTAGTTCTGAGATCTTCAGACTTATTTCCACTTGTTCCAGGTTGGGTAGACTCGGCCTCCAACCCATCAAGATCAATATTTAAAATGGGACTATTGCTTGCAAATTGATAAGGAGTATAAAATGGATATGACATAGTTAGAGGATCTGTTGATAAGAACTTACCTAACCTTGGGTTATATATTCTAAACCCATAATCATAAACATTTCCTTCGCCATAGACTTCATCAGATTTCTCCTTCCCATTAAACCCATATCGGTATCTTTTTATCCCCCGAACCTATATTGCATATTTATCATGCCCTTACTCTGGCGGAAGACTCTCTATTTTTGACGGTATGCCTATACTTTCCTTAACTTTTTTCGCCGCAAGGCTTCTCCAAATATCGAATAATTTTTGTTCTGGTGTACCTTTGATTTTCTCACTTGACACTCGCTCTAAGTATACATCGCAAATGAGACTATCGCATTTACTATAAGAATTTATGTAACAATCATAAGCTCCAGACTCAGCATCAATAGCATCAAATTTTTTAACTATAATAGTATCAGAACAATCTATAAACAATACATACCGATTATCAATAAACCTAGTTGAATATTCTCTTTGCTTACCCGATTTTCCACCTAATAAATTACCTGTAATATATACCAATACCGGCCTACCCGAATTAGCTTTAAAGCTATCCACTAGAGTTAAAACCACAGTTCTTTCCAGCAGGTTGTATGTTATTGAAGTTGGAATATTCTTTTCTAAAACCACTTCAACAGATCGACCAACAGCTGAACCTTGCAGGACACCCTTACCTTTTAAGCTAAACAGATCAAAATCACTATAATAAAGTGTTGATTGAGAGTCCTTTTTACTAGTGTAATTACAAGACAATGACAACGTGAATAAAATTAAAATAGCTAAAGATGATATTATATTTAAAGGCTTCATAGTGCTTATTGCTTTTTTACAGGCGAAACATCACCCGCTGTTTTAGGGTTCGTGCTAAACTCCACACCTCCTACATTACTAACGGTCCCATCAGGAGTGACTTTCAAATACTCCCCTTGATTGGACGAATTGCCATCAAATAACTTATTAAAATATTTTGCCAGAATCCCTCCATAAAACCTGCCTTTATCCAAATTAGTAGAATAACTGTACGACTTATGACCATAAATAGTAGTATTCATGTCCTTGCTAATATTTTTCATAATTGCCGCAGACTTATTAGCATTGCAAGCGCCCAATAAAGTTTCACTTCCTTCAGTTCTGAATTTTCCAATTAATTGGAAATATATTGTGGCATTCTCTTCGTCATAATTTTTTGGCGTCCCATCCGGATTGACTTGTAATTGGGTAGATCCGAATTCAAGCTTATGAGGCTGCCCATCACTTCTTTTCTCCATATGCTGGGTACCATGAAAATCTATAATCGCATCTTTAAAAGATACATTATTCTCGATGGCATAGGCTGCAGCTTTAAACGCCATATCTTGCAAATTGTCTGCACCAATAGCGGCAAGATTTTCACTTTTTTTATCCAAATCTTTAAAAAACTTAACATCTTGTCGATATGCAGACATAGCTT
>CBHEUU010000051.1:0-13430 GCA_965990355.1 uncultured Chitinophagaceae bacterium | reverse complement strand
AGTTTTATGAACTTCCGATAGAGGGAATGGCAGGTACAAAAAAATGGGTACTTACAGGAGCAAATACCGAATATGCGATCGGAACATTCGATGGCGTTACTTTCAAACCTGAAGAAGAAAGATTGCAGAATCAACATGGACGTGATTTTTATGCGCCACAGACATTCAGTAATGAACCATCCGGACGCCGTATTGAATTGGGCTGGTGGCGTACAAAAACCGGCATGGGAACTTCCTGCTTCGAACATTCAATGAGTTTGCCACTGGAGCATAAACTGGTAAAAACGGCGGAAGGTATAAGGTTGACAAGAATGCCCGTTAAGGAACTGGAAGTGTTACGCGGCCAATTACATAAATTCAAAACATTTTCAGTTAAAGAAAACGGAGCTGATGCGTTGAAAAACCTGAATGTGGAATTGGCGGAGATTCGCTTTGAGCTGGATCCTGGCAAAGCAAAAGAAGTTGCTTTCAATATAAGAGGACTGGATGTTGTTTTTAACGTTGCGTCGCAGCAACTGCTGGTGGATGGAGTAAAGGCCCCGGTAACGTTGATCAATGGTAAGCTGAAGTTGCTGATCTATGTGGACCGTACGGGGCTGGAGATCTTTGTGAATGATGGATTGGTGTTTATGCCGGTCAATTACAATCTCGCAGCGGGCAATAAATCGTTGGCTGTGTCAGTAAAAGGCGGAACAGCAAAAATCAATAATCTCGAAGTGTATGAATTAAAACCAATCTTTTGATGATATAAGTATTGCTTCAATATGAAAATGAAATACTATTGGATGGTCCTTGCTTTTAGCATTTCGATCAGAGGAGCCGTTGCCCAGGAAAGTATTTCTGTCGGTACTCTTCTGGCCGAGATGACGGATGCTGCAAGTGTTGCTAAACGGCCTGCAGCTTTATACACCATGAAACAGGCAAGCAGTTACGACAGAAGATCTGTTGCTGTAGATTCACCGGGATGGTATGCCAACACAGATCAGAATCAGTTTATACGTAGGGAGGAAGTTAACGGCCATGCAGAGTATGTAATGATGGATGCAGATGGCCCTGGGGCAATCGTCCGCTTCTGGCTCACTACAGTGATCAAACCAGGAAAGATCCGATTTTACCTGGAAAATTCATCCCAACCCACTTTCGAAACAACGGCGTATGACCTGATGAAAATGGGATTTGATCTGGGACCGGCCTTGCTCAATCCACATTCCAGTTATGAACCGGATGGCAAGGGCGGCAATACTTTGTATTTTCCTATTCCTTATCAAAGGCATTGCAAGATCACGCTGGAATTGCCTGATTCTACAGCACGCAAAGCGCCTCATTATTACCAGGTGAATTACAGAAGCTATGTTCCGGGAACAAAGGTCAGCACTTTTTCAAAGAATGATTTGCAGCAATACCGCTCCGAAATTAATCATGCTGAAGCTGCATTGTGGAACCCTCCCATTTATCCCGGCGCTAATACAATTACGAAGAAACAAGTGATCAAATCAACAAAAGAAGCTGTTGTATCTCTGCCACGCGGGGGTGCAGCGATCCGTTCACTGGTGGTCAGGCTATCGGTTCCCAATCAACAGCAACTGGCAACCGCACTCAGGTCAGTAATTTTGAAAATCGATTTTGATGGGCAACAAACGGTATGGTGCCCATTAGGAGATTTCTCCGGAAGTGGTTATGGCGGGAAACCCATCAAAAGCTGGTACCGCGAACTGGACAGCAATGCTACAATGACCAGCCGCTGGGTGATGCCTTATCAGAAACAGGCAACTATCACGGTCCTGAATAAAGCTGGATTCGATGTGAATGTAGATCTTTCGGTGAAGACCAGTCAATGGAACTGGCAGCCTGGTTCAATGTATTTTCATGCCACTTATAAGTATGAAGAGAATATCAGGGACGCTAAATGGGATTATGATCCGGCTAAAATAGCTTTGAAGGATACAGCAGCTCCGATAGAATGGAATTTCATCCGCATTAAAGGTGGTGGTATTTATGTTGGCAATACGCTCGCCGTAAATAATCATATGCAAACATGGTACGGTGAAGGTGATGCAAAGATCTGGGTAGACGATGATCAGTTTCCTTCGGAATTCGGGACAGGACTGGAAGATTACTATAATACATCCTGGGCGCCGGTTGTATTATATCAAACGCCATTTGCCAATGCGCCACGGGCAGATAATGCCAGTTCATTCGGACATAATACATTTACACGAACACGCAATCTTGACGGAGTGCCATTTAACCGTTCTTTCAGATATGATCTCGAAATGCTCAGCTGGGATGGCGGCACGATCGATGCAGCGGCAGTCATTTATTGGTATGGATTACCGGGTGCAACGGCAGAATAATAAATTTATGAAATACAGGATATCGTTTATTGCGCTTCTGGCGCTGCTGTTCAGTTCAGGCAATGCACAGCAACCGGCTGCCTCTGTACCTGAATTCAGTTTTGAAAAACAGGACCGGTCTGTTTTTACCAAAAAAGATATTCCATCGGGTTCTATCGCATTCTTTGTATTTTTCGATACGGAATGTGATCATTGCCGGCATGCAATAGAATACCTGAATGATCATCAACAGGAATTGTCCAAGGCAAAGCTGTACCTTGTAACATTGGATAGCAGGGAAAAAGTAGGGCCTTTCCTGGAGAAGTATGGTGGCAAATTGAAAAAAGCAAAAAACACTATGCTCTTATTCGATACAAAGAATCAGTTTATTACGAGGTTTGGGCCGAGGAAATATCCATCCCTGATGCTCTATTCAAAAGATGGGAAACTTTTATTGTATGATGATGAGGAAAAGAATTTACCACGGTTCATAGAAAAGATAAAAAAATGAAAAGACTGACAGCCCTGTTTATTATTTTAGGAATGTCTGTGGCAAATGCCCAACGCAAAGCGCCTGCTTATCCATTAGTAACGCATGATCCGTATTTCAGTATATGGTCAACCACAGACAAGCTGAATGCATCGCCAACAAAGCATTGGACAGGTGAAAATCATTCTCTTCTTGGAATGATAAAAGTAGACGGGCAGATCTATCGGGTTATAGGAAAAGAGGATAAAAGTTACAGGTCAGTATTGCCAATTGCAGATGAGCAATCCTACACAGCCCGTTATGCCACTTCAAAACCGGGGCAGAACTGGAAAGATGTATCCTTCGATGATAAGGAATGGAAGCAGGGGCAAGCGCCATTCGTAAAGCCATATCATAATAACGGCACTGCGTGGGATACAAGGGAAATATGGATACGAAGAACATTTGTACTCGCTGATCTTGATTTTAAAAACCTCTCACTGGTATTGAAGCATGATGATGGCGCAGAGGTCTATCTCAATGGAGAAGAGATTTACCGCTTTGAAGGAGTGGTCAGCCGGTATAAGTATATAGAGCTAACGGATGCTCTCCGTAAAAAGCTGAAGAAAGGCACCAATGTATTGGCCATGCATGTAACCAACACTGGGGGAGACGCTTATCTTGATCTGGGTTTGTTGGAAGAGATTCCTCCCAATGCAAATCAGAGAACCGTTGAAGCGGAACAACTTAATGTGTCAATAAATGCCACGCAAACTATTTATGAATTCAGGTGTGGTGCGGTGGATGTGCGGGTAACGTTTACCTCCCCGCTGATTATTAATGATCTTAAATTATTGGCAAGGCCTGTAACATATATTACCTATGATGTAAAAGCCAATGATGGGAAGATCCATGATGTGGATGTATACTTTGGGGCATCAGGTGCTATTGCGACCAATTCGCCCAGGCAAATAATAAAGGCAGATTCTTATCAACTGAATGGGCTGAATGTGCTGAAAGTGGGTACTGTTCAACAACCTGTGCTTGAAAAGAAGGGAGATAATGTCCGGATTGATTGGGGATATATGTACCTGGCAACACCAGGGGGATCCCAGTTTGTTTCCAATAAAGATTCAGCCATTGCTTCTTTTACAAATGCAAAAAATACGGGCAGTCGGAAGCAGGAAGGTCCGAATTTATTTTTAAACTCAATTGTCAGCCTTGGTAAAACCGGTTCAAAAGAAAAGAAACAGGTTTTCCTGATAGGATATGATGATCTGTATCCGGTTCAGTATTTCAATACCAACCTGCAGCCCTGGTGGAAATCTGAATATGGGTCAACCATTGAAAACGAATTAACACTGGCATATAAGAATTACCAGTCAGTAATAAAGCAATGTGAGGATTTCAATCAGAAACTGTACAATGATCTGGAAAAAACGGGCGGTAAAACTTATGCAGATCTTTGTGTGCTTGCTTACCGGCAAAGCATTGCTGCACATAAACTGGTTAAAAGCCCGCAGGGTGACCTTCTTTTTTTATCAAAGGAAAACTTCAGTAATGGATCTATCAATACAGTTGATGTAACGTATCCTTCTGCTCCCCTGTATCTCGCTTACAATCCTGAGCTGATGAAGGGAATGCTGAATGGGATATTTTATTACAGTGAAAGCGGTAAGTGGGCTAAGCCATTTGCTGCTCATGATCTGGGCACTTACCCAATAGCAAACGGGCAAACCTATGGAGAAGATATGCCGGTGGAAGAATCCGGCAATATGATCATTCTTACTGCAGCCATTGCTAAGGCAGAAGGGAATGCGGGGTATGCAAAAAAGCACTGGAAGACTTTAACCCAATGGGTGGTTTCCGAAGGGTTTGATCCGGCGAACCAGCTTTGTACAGATGATTTTGCGGGCCATCTTGCACGGAATGCGAATCTTTCGGTCAAGGCAATTGTGGGTATAAAATGCTACAGCCAGCTTGCAAATATGCTGGGTGAAAAAGCTATAGCGACAAGGTATAGTGACACTGCCAGCAATATGGTAAAGCGATGGATGCAAATGGCAGATGAAGGTGACCATTATGCATTAACGTTTGACAGGAATAATACCTGGAGCCAGAAATATAATCTTGTTTGGGATAAGGTGCTAGGGCTGGATTTATTTCCAAAGGAAGTGTATCAGAAAGAGATCGGGTATTACCTTAAAAAACAAAATGCATTTGGTTTGCCGTTAGACAGCCGTCGGACATATACAAAAAGCGACTGGATTTTATGGACAGCTGTTTTAACAGATAATAAAAAAGAATTTGAAGCTTTCATCAACCCGGTCTATAAGTTTGCGGTGGAAACCACTTCACGTGTTCCGCTTAGTGATTGGCATGAAACAACTAATGGAGAGCAGGTGGGATTCCAAGCAAGAAGTGTGGTGGGTGGGTATTATATGAAGCTGCTTGAGAAAGTTCTGAATAATTAAGATGAGTGTAACTTCAGATACGTTTCTATTCCGGCAAACTTTCTTTTCTCTTCTTCAGTAAGAGTTTCTTCTTCCTGCGCATACATTGCCCAGTCCAGCGGTGTACCACTATAGGCAGCATCCATTGCAGTAAGGTCCGCGCCTGCTTCAACCAATAGCTTTACGGCTTCAAGAGAACCGGAATATACTGCCTGGTGCAAGGCACTTGCATGTGAATGAAAGCCTCCGAAATCTTCCGGCCTTCCATGGCCGTTTACATTCACGCCAGCAGCTATCAGCCGGGCAATTATATCAGGTTTGCCAAAAAAGGAAGCGACAACCAACGCTACATATAACTCAGAGGCAGTCCCTTCTTTCATAAGTTTTTCTATATCGTTTGTTTTCTCTAAAGCGATAGCAGTGGCAAGGTTATAGTCAGCCCCTTTGTTTAACAGGAATTCTGCTGCTTCAAAATTGCGCTGGCCAATCGCTCCGAGAACACTGCCTTTTACCTGTGCGCCTTTTTTTATTAAAAACTCCATTAACGGAATCTGCACGCCACATTCTTTAGGGATTCTTCCGGTGCAAACAAGTGCAAGTGTGTAATCAACCTGGAATTGATAATTGTCGCCGGGGTGTTTTTGCAATGCCTGTATGATTATTCCTGCGATATCCACGATATTGGCTGGCAATTTTTGATGCCTGATAGGATTATCCGCTACAAACCAAAGCAGGTATGGATGCGCAAAATATCCTTCTGCCGGAACGTCCAGCCGCTGATGAACCAATTGAGGATGCTGGAGTAATAATTGCTCAAGTTTTGCAGCATTGCCGGTATCAATTGCGTCTATTGCTTCGCGGAATATGGGATCGGGTATGGCTGAATTTTTCATGGTTGTTTTTATAACTCATGCTTCAGGCTATAAACTAACATAAATAAGCAAACCAAAGAAAAAATTGTGATGCAAGGCCACAAAAACTACATAATACGCGAGAGTTGAATGTCGCAGGATCGCCTACCTTTACAATCAACCTGATTTATTGATGATACAACAATTCCCTTTCTACCTTACGCTTATTATAGCAATTGTGCTGATTATCATGCTGGCCAACAAAATAAAAGTCGCCTACCCGGTGTTGCTTGTTGTTGCCGGTTTACTGATCAGCCTTATTCCCGGTATTCCCGTGATACATATGGATCCGGAACTGATCTTTATTATATTTCTGCCGCCGCTTCTGTATGAAGCCGCATGGACTATATCCTGGAAAGAATTATGGCGCTGGCGGCGTATCATTGGCAGCTTTGCGTTTGTAGTAGTTTTTCTGACAGCATTGACGGTTGCATTTGTTGCCAATGCATTTATTCCTGGATTTTCGCTGGCTTTAGGCTTTCTGTTGGGAGGCATCGTATCGCCGCCGGATGCAGTAAGTGCCAGCGCAATTTTGAAATTTGTAAAGGTTCCCAAACGGATGGCCTCCATACTGGAAGGAGAAAGTTTGTTGAATGATGCTTCCTCCCTGATCATTCTCCGATTTGCTATCATTGCGGTGACCACAGGACAATTTATCTGGTATAATGCAGCGCTGAGTTTCAGCTGGATGCTGGTTGGTGGTATAGGTATTGGTTTATTGGTAGGATGGATATTTATGAAAGCACACAAATACCTGCCAACAGATTCCAATATGGACATCATTCTGACCCTTGTAACGCCTTATGTAATGTACATAGCTGCGGAAGAAGTGCATAGTTCGGGTGTGTTGGCCGTTGTAAGCGGAGGATTGCTGCTTAGTAATAAAAGACATCATTTTCTGAATAATTCATCACGGTTGCGGAGCATAAACGTTTGGCAAAGCCTGGTGTTCGTCCTGAACGGCCTGGTGTTTATGCTGATCGGACTGGAATTGCAGGAAATCGTTGCGCAACTGGAAGGAGTAAGCCTTTCGGCAGCGATCGGCTATGGCCTTTTGATCACAGCAGTATTGATTGCTGTCAGAATCCTGTCGGCATACGGCGCAGTAATCGTTACACTGATAGCCCGGAATTTTATTACTGTAGCAGATGCGAGAAATCCGGGTTTTCGGACACCTCTCGTGTTGGGATGGACAGGAATGCGTGGTGTGGTTTCCCTCGCTGCGGCGTTATCGATACCCGTTGAACTGAGCAGTGGAGTAGGATTTCCGCAAAGGAACCTTATCCTGCTTATCACCTTTATTGTAATATTAACCACTTTACTATTGCAGGGATTGACCCTACCTTATATACTCAGGAAAGTAAAGCTGCCTGAATTCAATGATTACATACCGGAACATGAGGCAGATACTTTTATCAGGAAAGAACTCGCCAAAAAAGCCCTGTCGCATGTAAAAAGCAAATACAGCGAAGAGTTTGACAAAAACCACGTGTTGCAGCAACTTGTTGATAAATGGAAAGAGAAAAGCGAGGATGGAGTGGACCCGGTCATGCCTCCCGCTACAAAAGCCATGTATCTTGACGTATTAGATGTGCAAAGAAAATGGCTGCGTACGCTGAACAGAACTGATGGTCATATTGATGAGGAGCTTGTCCGGAAGCATTTGCAGCAGATTGACATCGAAGAAGAAAGGCTGAGGTTTTTATAGGCAGCTACAAACTCAGGATTTCGGAAACTTCGGATCAGTAATGATCTGTTTGATCTGATTGGTGTGGCGGATACAATGCGAAAGCAACCAAAGCGCTTGCTGATAAAGATCTCTGATCTCTCTTTTCCCTGCAGCACTTTTCCGGAAAACATAAAATGCCCGCAAATTCAACTCACTGTTTTGCGTAAAGAAATGTACAGACAGGCTGCGTATTGTATTGAACACCCGCACAGAGGTGCTTTTATCGCAATATCGTTGGAGGGGCAGATTCGTTCCCCGCGCTACCCCTTTTTCCGGATCTGTTGCATAAGCTCTGGCTTTGGCATCACCCCCGGTTGTGGAATCCTGGTACGATGCTGGCATTTCCGGCTGTGCGATGGCCCACCAAAACTCCCTTACATAGCCTTCCTCCGTCAGTCCGATATGTTCCAGCACATCATTCACCGACCAGGTAGTACTGTCCAGGTGATAGTAAAACTGTTTTTCTGACAGCGGCTGCACCAGTGCAAGAAGGGATTCACGTGTGCTGTCCAGCGCACGCATGATTTCCTGCCTTTCAGCGATAGTCAACTTTTTCAATTGTCCCTGTGCAACAGATGCACAGCATAAACAGGCTATTATCAAATATTTTTTTACTAACATATTTTCAAGATAGAAAAAAAATGTTGTTTTAAAAATTACTTTCTTTTTTCCGACTTTTTAAGCACCATATATTCCATCGGTGATATTCCAAACTGTTTGGTAAAGTTCCGCCCAAAATGCGTTTGGGAACTGAATCCCGTCATTTCCGCCACTTCATAAACCTTATAATCGTGTTCGGCAAGCAGCTCAGCTGCTTTTTTCAGACGGGTGATATTGATGAGTTCATTAGGTGTAAGATCAGAAATAGCTTTGATCTTTCGGTATAAAGTAGCCCGGCTCATATTCATAAAATCAGCCAGCTGGTCAACGCTCAGCTCTATATTTTCAATATTCCTGTAAATGGCCTCATTCAGTTCTTCAAGGAATTTCTCATCAGCTTTTGAATAAGCCATTGTGTTGATATGCACAAGCGGGCTGCTGGCAAAATATTCCCTGATCTTATTACGATTGGAAAGCAGGTTGGCAATCTGCACTTGCAAATGTTCCGGGGAAAAGGGCTTTTCGATATAGGCATCGGCACCCATTTCCAGTCCTTCAATCTTTGATTGCAGTGTGTTTTTGGCCGTAAGCAGGATCACCGGTATATGACTGTATTCAAAATTTGATTTGATATTACGGCACAGCTCATAACCGTCCATTACAGGCATCATGATATCACTGATCACCAGTTGCACAGGCTCCCGTTGCAGGAGGCTCATGGCTTCCTGGCCGTTCAATGCTTTCAGCACGGTATATTTTTCGTTGAGGTCTTCTGATAAAAAATCGAGGATCTCGCCATTGTCGTCCACAAGTAATATAACGGGTTTCATTCGTACATTTATATTTCTATTTTGACCGAATGTGACAAAGTATACTTTGGCTCATCTGCTCAAATTAAATTCTATTTCCTGGTGCACAGGCAGGGTCAATACAAATACATTCATGTCACCAACTGGTTCCTTCAGGTACAAAACTCCTTTGTGCAATTCGGCCAGTGAACGTGATAATGCCAGTCCAATGCCTGTGCCGGATTGCTTTCCGTTTTCTTTTATCCTGAAAAAACTTTCAAATATTTTTTCTTTCATTTCAAAAGGGATCAGGTAGCCATCGTTTTTGACTTCCACGCTGAATAATGTGTCCCGCTCGCTACCTGCAACCAGTTTGATATGGACTTTGCTTTCTGCATATTTAACTGCATTGTCGAGCAGGTTGCTCATGATCTTATTAAAAGCCTCTGTATCTACATAAGCATTGAACAGGGCAGGGGATTCCATGGTAAAGGATAATTTCTTCTGCTCTGCAGCCGGATTAAACCGGACATAGGCATCGGTGATAAGCTCGGCGATATTGGCTTTAACGAAATTGAGACTGAAACCTTTGGTTTCGGTTTTGCGGAAGTCCAGTAACTGCGTGGTAAGATCAAGCAAGCGGTCGATATTCCGTTTCATGATCTGCAGGTTATTGCTTACGGCAGGTACGGCTTCAATCTGTTTCATCACTTTTTCCATTGGCCCTTTGACAAGCGTTAAGGGCGTGCGTATTTCATGTGCCACGTTGGTAAAGAATTCAATCTTGGCCTGGTAAATCTCCTTTTCTTTTTCATGTTCCAGTATTTCCAGTTTGCGGCGGTTCTTTTCTTCCGTTCGGCGGTGATAGCTGCGTATGAGAAACAGAACAAGTGCTGTTATAGCTATGCCATATAACAAATAAGCCCAGGTGCTGGCCCAGATGGGGGGTAAAATTTTAATTATCAGTGAAGCTGGCCTGGAATTCCATTCGCCGCCACTATTACTGGCTTTTACCGTAAATATATATGTGCCGGGTGATAGTTCCGTAAAATAGGCCTTGCGGTTGGTCTTCAGGTAGCTCCAGTCTTTGCTCAGGCCTTCCATTTTATATGCATACTCTGTCATATCCGGTGAGGTATAGCTCAATGCTGCAAAATCGATGCTGAAAGAACTTTGATTATGCGCCAGTGTAATAGTATTGGTGTAGGTGATGGATTTTTGCAAAGGCGACCCTTCTTTATTAATGGCGAGTTCTTTATCATATACCTGGAAACCGGTGATGTATACGGGTAATACAAAATTATTCCTGATGAATTCATCCGGATGAAAACTGATCATTCCTTTTACACTGCCGAAATACATACGACCCCTGGAATCCTTGAAGGCGGAATTGTAATTGAACTGATCGTTCAGTAGCCCATGTGCTCGGGTGAATACCGTGATATTGCCATTGACAGGTGTAAAACGCACAAGCCCCTTGGAAGTGCTTACCCAGAAATTATTTTGCCCATCTTCCAGTACGGCATACATGATATTGCTGGGAAAACCATTTTTAGTGGTATAGGTAGTGAATTGTTGTTTGGATGCATCCAGCTTGCACAAGCCACCTTCAGTAGCGATCCATAATTGCTGCCGGCTGTCTTCAAAAATCCAGTTGACGCGGTTGCCGCCCAGGCTGCCTGCTTTTCCGGGCTCGTATCTGAAATGGCCGCTGCGCCCGGTTTGTGGATTGAACCAGTGCACGCCATCGGCATAAGTGCCGGCCCATATATTTCCGGAATGGTCTTCATACAAAATAGTGTAAAAATTATCCGGCGCGCCATCAATATTATCAAAATTATCTTTTTCCTTATTATAATAGGTAAGCCCACGATCTGTGCCTACAATAATTTTTCCCTGTTTTGTTTTCAGGAAACAATAAATGAAATCGCTGCGAAGATTTTGTGTACCTGCGGAATAATGCCGCAACAGGCGGCCGGTTTTAATATCCAATACATCCAGTCCCCGATGGAATGTGCCTACCCATAATTCATTTCCATGCACCACCAAACCATGAATATTGGAAGACGATACATGATGCGGTGATGATGTATTAAAATGGGTGAAGTTGCCGGAACTCATTTGCAGTTTATTCAACCCTGCATCTTCTGTTCCAATCCATAGGTTACCTTCATTATCACGTACAATCTCCCGGACAGCATTTCCGCTGATAGAGTTGCCGCCGGATTGCGGAAAGAATTTTTTAAAACTGGTGTATTGTTTCGGATAATAATTGATACCGCCGAAATAAGTGCCTGCCCATATGCCACCTTCTTTATCGTGGCAAAATGTATATACCGCATTGTCTGAAATAGAGTAGGGGTTGTTATAATTCTTTTTCAGGTTTACATATTTCCCGGTGATGTTATCGTAAATAAAAATGCCTGATTCGGTAGCGATCCAGTATTCGTTATCAGATTGCCGGATAAAATCCCGTACAAAAATTTCCTGGTCATCGGCTGTCTGGCTGAGTATGTCCTTATATATATAGGTACGTGTGTTAAAAAGTTTAGCGCCTTGTTTGGAAGTGCCCACCAGGATATTGCCATTGCCGGCGTCATAAATTTTTTCAATCCAGTTGTTGCCTGCAGGGCCGCTGTGATCAAATACATTATAACCGGTGGATGGCCCTGTGGCCAGCAGCCGGTGAATGGTACCAGTGCTGGAAGAGATCCAGAGGCCACCGTTGGTAGTGGCACAAACGGATGAAACATTCAGATGGCCAGGCTGGTCAAAAACTTTAAAGGCGCCGGTTTTGGGATGATAATAATATAATATCAACCGGGATATAAACCAGATGGCGCCGGTAGAGTCTTCCTGGATATCCAGTATCTCGGTAATTGGAGCCCTGCTCATCCTGTGGAAGCTTTCCGTAGTAGCGTCATAGGAAAAAAGACCGCGATCGCAACCTACCCATAAAACACCGGACCTGTCTTCATGCAAACTATAAATATAATTACTGCCAACGCTGTTGGAGTCACTTGCGTCGTTGCGGAAGATCTTAAATGAATAACCATCAAAGCGGTTGAGCCCATCCTTGGTGCCAAACCATAAAAAGCCATTATGGTCCTGCAGGCTGCAGATAACGGCGTTGTTGGAGAGACCGTTTTCCACCTGGTAGTGGGTGAAATAATAAGACTGGCCTTTTGCAAAGCTGACACCGAAGATAAATAGCAATGGCATCACAAAGTACTTCATATAGCAGCCAGCAATTCTCATAATAATGGAAACGAACTTAATCAAAAAAAACACACGGGAAGTAAGGTACGAAACATGTTAATGAAGCCAGGCCCTTATTCAACGTAATAATATGACTTATTTGGTTTTTGAGACGAATTGAGGAAAGAATGAGACGATCGGGCACTGGCTTTAAACCGGAAAGCCTCAACTTACACCCAATTCGATCTGCTTTCCAAACCAAAATTTCTAACAAATAATTGCCATTATGAGAAGAAGATCATTAGCACACGCTTTTTGTTGTATGTGCACTTCAATACAGCAAAAAGCGGGCAGCACAGCCAGTGCTGTTTTCCTGCTGATCGCACTGTTCTTTGCTCAATTACTATCAGCACAAACTCCCCACACTGTTAAAGGAAAAGTAACCAATCAAAAAGGCGAGGCTCTTGAAGGCGTTAGCATTACCGTGAAGGGCGCTTCCACAGGCACCAGCACCGATGCAGGCGGTAATTACAGCTTACAGGTTGCTAATGCACAGGTAACGTTGTTATTCAGCAGTGTCGGCTACACCGATATGGAAAAGCCTGTGAACGGACAATCCACTGTTGATGTACAATTGCAGCAGGGAGCTACCAATCTGAATGAAGTGGTAGTAGTAGGATACGGTTCTCAACGTAAAAAAGATCTTACAGGTGCGGTGGCTGTTGTACCTGTAAACGAAGTGACCAAGCGGCAGGCCACCACTATTGGCGAAGCTATGCAAGGCCTGGCTTCCGGTGTGCTGGTCCGTGGCGGAGGACAGCCTGGTTCAGAAGCCCGAGTGGAGATCCGTGGTTTGAAGAACCTTACCGGCACCAATCCCCTGTATGTGATCGATGGAATGATCACTACAGCCAATCGCGATTTCAATCCCAATGATGTTGAATCCATT
>CBHEUU010000050.1:0-13525 GCA_965990355.1 uncultured Chitinophagaceae bacterium | reverse complement strand
GTCTGCGGCCGGTTGTGTATTTGTTATATTAATTAAATGCTTTCGGAGGCGCTTCTACTACAGTAGCAGCAGTATCAACTGCTTCATACATAGAACGGCGTTCTGCATTGCGGATCGCTACTATCTTATCAGCATACTGATTGATCTGTTTAAGACTATTGGTGCCTTTATTGATCAGGTTAAGATCAAACTGGTAAGTGCCTGTACCACTTTTATAATCTGCATACAGTGTTACATCCTGCCAGGTTTCTTTGGAAAGTTGCAGTACTTTAAGTGATGAACTGTCACGCATCTCCGAATTCAGCAGCGTCATCAATTTCTGAAGATTAAAGAACACGCCTAATGCATGACCGCTGATCTTGTCGGCATAAGCAGGTTTGTTGTTGCCAGCCAGGAAACCTGAAGTCAGTGCTGGTGTATTGGAGACTGTCAGCCAGCCTTTTTCTGTTTTGATGTCTGCAACGTTGGAAGGTACTTTGTTCAGGTCTTCACTGAATACATTATATACCTTATCAAATGATTTCTGATCGTCAATCGCCATGCCGAAAACATAGTGAGGCTCTGTTTTGCTAGTGGTGTAGCTGGAAGTTTGTCCATCATACCCCTCATACTTCACAGTATCTACTCTGCTGCTAACATCAGTTACAGCAAATGCCAGATCGCCTTTAAAAGCTTTGCCGATATCTTCGAGGCTGATACCTTTTTGTCCCAGGAATGAATTGGCAATCCCATCTGCACCGATCAGTTTGATCATTTCTGTGATGGCGCCAACAGGATAACTGTAAACGCCTGCAGCCAGTATATCACCATCAGGCAATCTGCTGGTCAGTTCGTTGCCTGCACCTTTGGTGGAATATTTATTGAACAGTTTGGTCAGTTCTTTGCCATAGTATTGTTTACCGGTAAGGGTCACTTTACCATCATCAAAACTCAATGTGCCGGTGCTCACATTTCCTTCCATCAGTATGTTCAGCTTCAGCATATCCATTACACCCATAGGCATATTATTATACAGGCTTCCTGCACTGATCCAGAGATGAAGATCACCTTTGCTTTCGATAAGGTCTGCAAATTTTGAATCTGAGTCCAGCAGCTCTTTTCCTTTCAGTTTGTAGACGCTTTTTGCAAATGCTATCAGGCTGTCTTCAGGAAATCTCCTGGAGCCGGTTCCTGCAGTATTGAACGGGGCATCTGCTATAAAAACAAATTTTGATTTATTCCAGGTAAGAACTGCATCATGCAAACGAAGTATGCTCAGGTCGCCTGATTTTTCAGGAGTGGCTGAAGTTTTTTCTGAATGTTTCACCATTTCCTCGAAAGCTGCCTGATCTTTTATATCACCCTGGAAGGAAGCATAACCACCGCGGCCTCTTCCAACGAGAAAGAAACAAAAACCTTTATCGGTATTTACTCCGGATAAAGAAGGGTTCTCGAGTATTTTGCGGGCAAAAGAATCCGGTGCTTCGCGGTGCACTTCCTGGAACCATTCGCTTTTCCTGATCTCTTCCCAGCTGAGTTTAGAGGATAAAGAACCGCTGTTGAAATAAAAAACTACGGAGGCTTCTTTGGGGACCAGCAAGCCGGTTTTACCTCCTTTCTTACAGGATACGGCAAAAAGGGTCACTGTCACTGCAAGGGCAAGTAATAGTGGATTACGTTTCATCTGTTTCTTTTTTATTTTTTTTGGTCAGATGTAATTCGCCATAATCATCTCTTTAAGCAGGAGAATCTTTATGGCTCATTTCATGTTTGAGTCGTTGTTTAGGGACCTAAAGAAAAGAAAAATTCAGCAGTTCTTCTAATGGAAGGTTTATTTGTTGCCCATCCCTCAAATCCTTGATCACACAGGTTTTTTCGGCCAATTCCTTAGTTCCGATGATGACGATGTAAGGTATGTTCTTTTTCTCGGCGTATTTGAATTGTTTGTCGAATTTGCTGTTCTCATGATACAATTCCGCTCTTATGTTTCCTGCACGTAACTGTTGTAACAGGGTAAAAGCCGCTTTACTTTCCTGCTCTCCGAGGTTGAAGAATAAAACCTGGCTGCCCACCTGCACATCTGCCGGGAAAAGCCGGAGTTCT
Source organism: uncultured Chitinophagaceae bacterium (assembly GCA_965990355.1). Lineage (GTDB taxonomy): Bacteria > Bacteroidota > Bacteroidia > Chitinophagales > Chitinophagaceae > Terrimonas_A. The sequence goes on along the minus strand of CBHEUU010000050.1, from coordinate 11,443 downwards.
TCCATTACGTCATAGATTCTGTCTACCCCGAATGAAATCCCCACGCCGGGTATGCCGGCTACGCCAAAGAGGCCGGTGAGATCATCGTAGCGGCCACCTCCGCCGATGCTGCCCATCTGCGCGTCCCGGGCTTTTATTTCGAAGATGATACCGGTGTAATAATTCAATCCCCGCGCCAGCGTGAAATCAATAAGCAATGGCGGCGCCTGCATCGACGGGTCAAAATAATCCAGCACAAATTCCAGTTCGCGGATGCCGGCCTCGCCTGTTTCCGTTTTTCCGAGCAGTTCTTTCAGTTGAGCCAGCTTTTCTTTATTTGTACCAGTTATTTCGAGGTACTGGCGGATAATGCTGACCTGGTTTTGGTCCAGTCCTTTTTCTGAAAGCTCAGCTTCTACTTTTACCAGTCCTATCTTATCCAGTTTGTCAATGGCTACGGTGATGGCGATCATCTTTTCCGGTCCGCCGCAAACTTCTGCGAGGGCGGCCAGTATTTTCCGGCTATTGATCTTGATATCCACAGCTATGCCCAGCCGGTTGAATACTTCTGCATAAAGGGTTACCAATTCCACCTCATTAAGCAGGGAAGTGCTGCCCACCACATCTGCATCGCATTGATAAAACTCGCGGTAGCGGCCTTTCTGGGGCTTATCTGCACGCCACACCGGCTGTATCTGGTATCTTTTAAAAGGAAAACTGAGCTGTCCATGATTCATGGCTACATACCGTGCAAAGGGAATGGTAAGATCGTATTTGAGGGCTCTTTCGGTGATGCCTTTTGTGCTGCGGCCCTGCAATATTTTTTCAAATTCTTCCCTGGCCTGTTGTTCTTTTTTATCGAGGCCATTATTTAATATCTTGAAAATAAGCTTATCACCTTCTTCTCCGTATTTGCCCATCAGGGTTTCAAGGTTCTCCATGGCGGGAGTTTCCAGCGGCTGAAAGCCATATAATTCGAATACGGTGCGGATGGTAGTAAAAATGTATTGCCGTTTGCGGACAATATCGGGTCCAAAATCCCGGGTGCCCTGTGGTAAGCTGACAGTAGGTTTTGCCATTATTTATATTGAAGAGTTGTGTCTGCTGCAGGCAGACTGGTTGCATATTTTGCGATGATGGCATCGCAGGCTTCGGCGATCATTTTGTACACCTCGTGGTAACCGGGCTCTGTTCCGTACCAGGGATCGGGTACGTCCACGTTCCGGCCGGGGTATAGCTCATTCATCAGCAGCTCTGTTTTAGCCGGGTCATATTTGCTTTTGGCGATATACCTGATCTCATCCAGCACATCTCCGGCGAGAGCATAAATCCTGTCATATACATCAAAATCGGCTGCAACGAATTTCCTGGAGCGCTGATCGCCAATATCAATGCCATTGAGGCGGGCCACTTTCTGGGAAAGATGATGGGGTGCTTCTCCGTTATGATAGCCATTAGTGCCGGCGCTTTCCACGCTCCAGTTGAGCCCGGCGGCGAATGCTTTCTGCTGCAAAATGCCCTCAGCCAGGGGGCTGCGGCAGATATTGCCGAGGCAGACCATTAAAATTTTCATAGCAGCAAAGATAAGAATCGATGGCCGTTGACCGATGACCGTTGACCGAGTTCAATGTGGACATCCTTCCCGTCTTTGCTCTTACATCATTATTGTTTACTTAATTCTGTTAATACTTTTCATGTTTGAACCCGGCCAACGGTCATCGGTCAACGGCCATTGACTCCGGCGCTAACAATCGTTATGGAATTTCGCCCTCTTTAGCATCTCAACTTTATCCGGGAAGAAAAGTAAAAATTCAATAATTTGCCCGTTCCGAAAATGATATACATGATTGAAGAATATGAAAAGAAGAGAAAAAAACAGGTATCTTCCATGCGCTCAATACTGGACTACGGTATTGGGGCGATAATAGCGATACTGGGATTGTTTCTTTTTTTCCGGAGTTATTTTGACATTTCTTTCAATGAACAGTTTCCGCCGGATATCTGGGACAAAGTGTTCGGTGGTATTTGTATTATATATGGGAGCTGGCGGATATACCGGGGGTATAAGAAAAATTATTTTAAATGAAAGGGTATATAAGCAGCCATTTTTTGGTTTGGTTGGCAGGTATTTCCGGTTTTTTGATGATGATGGCTGGTTGCCAGTCGTACGAGAAACAAAGAGCCCAACTGTCAGACACCGAAAGCAGGGGAAGAATTCTGATCAGCGCGGATGAATCATTTAAGCCTATCGTTGATGCACAGATACAGGTATATCAATCCAATAATCCGGGAACTACGATTGCTGTGCAGTACAAACCAGAAGCAGCATGCCTGCAAGACCTGTTGACTGACAGTGTCAGGATGATCATTGCAACACGTAAAGCCAGTATTGCCGAAGAAAAATTAATGGTTGACTCTATTAAAGTAGGGCCTTCACAGGCTATTGTAGCCAGGGATGCCATTGCAGTGATAGTTCATCCGGATGCGCAGGATTCATTATTTACCATGGATGAATTAAAAGCGATACTGACAGGGAAATTTAAGAAAAATTTAATCCCGGTCTTCGATGGCGTTCAGGCAACCAGCACGGTCCGGTTTATCGTCGATTCAGTATTGCACAATGATTCTTTGACCCCGAAAGCGATGGCCGCTACAACCAGCCAGGAAGTGATCAACTATGTAGCAAACCATCCGGATGCAGTAGGTTTTATAGGCGTAAGCTGGATTGGCAATAAAGATGATGCCGATCAATTGAGTTTTCTTAAGAAGGTCAAAATAGCGCAGTTAGAGAGTACAGACGTTCCGGGTGGTTATGTTTTACCCGTTCAGTTAAATATTTACATGCGACGTTATCCTATGGTACGTGATTTGGTATATATCCTGAAAGAAAAGCACACAGGACTGGGAACTGGATTTGCGCATTTTATGAGTGGAAATATCGGTCAGCTTATTTTCCGGAGAGCTTATCTGGTACCAACTCAAAAAAAATTTATTCTCCGGCCTGTGAAACTCAGTGAATGAACAAAGTAGTTATATTTACAACTCTTAAAAAGTGAAAAGTAACATGAAGAAAATTTCAATCACATTTTTGGTGACGGCATTGCTGGCATTCAGTGGTGTAGCGATGGCCCAGTCTCTGCAGGATGGCATTAATGATCTTTATGCGGAACGTTTCAAAAGCGCGCAATCTACATTTGAAAAATTGGTTGCCGCAAATCCTAATAACATTGATGCTGTTTACTGGCTAGGCCAAACCTTCATTGAAGCAGATAATGTCCCCGCTGCCAAAGATGTATATGACAAAGCACTCCTGGCTAGTGCAAATGCACCCTTGGTGATTGTGGGAAGAGGCCAGGTTGACCTGATCGAGAACAAGGTCAGCGAAGCTCGTCAGCGTTTTGAAGCTGCCATTACAATGACCCGCGGCAAAAAAGGAGATGATCCTGTTATTTTAAATGCAGTGGGCCGTGCAATCACTGATACTTATACAGACAAAGAAAAGAAAGGCGATATCAATTATGCAATAGAAAAACTGGAAGCTGCAGCACTCCGTGATCCGAAGAATGCAGAGATCTTCCTTAACCTGGGTAATGCTTACCGTAAAGCAAGACCTGGTGAAGGTGGTGGAAAGGCTTTCGAGAGTTATAAAAAAGCCAATGAAGCCAATCCAAATTTTGCAGTGCCTTATTATCGCCTGGCACAGTTGTTCAGCTCACAACGCAACTGGGACCTGTATGAGCAATACCTGAATGATGCGATTACAAAAGATGCACGTTTCGCACCTGCTTACTATGATTTGTATTATCATGAATTGCTGGCTAAAAGGGATTTCGCAAAAGCGGAAACTTATGCCAAGAAGTATATTGAAACAACAGATCCCGATCCGCAGAATGATTATTTGCGCATTCAAACACTGTGGGCTAAAAAAGACTTTGACCAGGCAATAGCTGGTGCAAAGAACCTCATAGCCCAGGCAGGAGCTAAAACAAAACCTAATGTTTACAGGCTGATCGCAGACAGTTATGTGCAGAAAAAAGACACTGCTGCAGGCAAGCAATATGTTGATGACCTGTTTGCCAAAGCAAAACCCGATGAACTCAATGCAAAAGATTATCGTCTGAAAGCAGATGTATATTCAGTTATACCTGGTATGGAAGATTCGCTTTTTGCCATTTACCAGGCCGGCGTAGCGGCTGACACAGTACTGGACAATAAGATCGAATTATTGAAAAAAGGTGTTGAATATTTCAGAGCTAAAGCAGCCGCTGATAAATCTAAATCTTATCTGCGCGAAAAAGAGGGTGACCTTGCTGCTATGTTAGTTGCATTAAAGCCCAAACCTACTATGAACGAAATGTTTGATGTAGGCCGTGCTTATTATTTCGGCGGAGCTAACCTGAAATCATACGAAGCTTTTACCAAGTTTGCAGAAAAATATCCAAACGAAGTGTATGGTTGGGAGTGGAGGTATAACAATGCCCGTGTAATTGATTCGACCAAGAAAGACAGCATTGCTGTTCCTGATGCGTTAAAGCTGGTGGAGTTTGCTGAAAAAGATACAGCGAAATATAAAAAGCAATACCTCATCGCTGCAGGCTTCCTGGTAGAATATTATGCCAATACAGCAAAAGATGGAGCAAAGGCAATGGAATACGTGAAAAAAATGCTGGTACTGGACCCAAACAATGAAACGCTGAAAAGCATTCAAAAACAATTGGAGAAATCAGCGAGCCAACCTGCGGGCGGACCGAGAAGTTCCAATCAACCCAAAACAGGGTCCTCAGGGAAAACCGATACAGGGAAGCGAGAGAGTACCAATGTTTAGCACAAAAATAATTTTAGTAAAAGCCTCCGACGCGTCGGAGGCTTTTTTATGCAAGATAGTAGTAGCTAAAAGCTTAGGCTCCAGAATTTATATAGGATAATTGATGTTGCTACCTTATTTTTGCCCCCGAGGCTTGAAATTTATGATCCATCTCCTCCAGATTAATCCATCCGCTTCTGATGCCGGTTCCTATTTGCCGGTAGCTATACAGGTTATTTTTGCCGTTGGCCTGGTTGTATTATTGATGATAGTTACACACCTGCTTGGGCCAAAACGGAAAACCAGTGACAAATTGCAAACTTTTGCCAGCGGTATTGAAACGCACGGCGATGCCCGTCAGCCAATGGCCATCAAATATTTTCTCACAGCGATCTTATTCGTACTTTTTGACGTAGAAGTGATCTTCTTCTACCCTTATGCCGTCAACTTCAAAGAATTAGGATGGAGCGGCTTCTGGGCAGTGTTGATGTTTGTAGGGTTTTTCCTCTGCGGGTTCACTTATATTATTAAAAAAGGAGCTTTGAAGTGGGAAGATTGATTGGCTGAAAAGCAGTATCTAACTTTGCTGAACAGGTACCGGGGCAGGATTGTTGTAGATTAGTAGTTCAGCAGTTTATTTACAGCTAAAATTTTTGAATTATGTCACGTCCAGTATCATATAATATTAAAGAGAAAAAGCTCGTCGAGGATATCAGCATAGCTGAGATGCCCGAGGGTCACCAGGGTGAAGGATTTTTCGCTACCTCGCTCAACAGCGTTATCGGCCTGGCAAGAAAAAACTCTATTTGGCCCCTGCCTTTTGCTACTTCCTGTTGCGGTATTGAATTCATGGCTACGATGGGAGCACACTACGATCTCGCCCGCTTCGGCAGCGAACGTGTAGGCTTTTCCCCCCGCCAGTGCGACCTGCTGATGGTAATGGGTACGATCTCCAAAAAAATGGGCCCCGTGGTAAAACAGGTATACCTCCAAATGGCTGAACCCCGCTGGGTAATGGCCGTAGGTGCCTGCGCTTCCAGCGGCGGCGTGTTCGATACATACAGCGTACTGCAGGGAATAGACCAGGTAGTACCTGTTGACGTTTACGTCCCCGGTTGTCCTCCCCGGCCCGAAGCCATCATTGATGGCGTTATGCGCATCCAGGACCTGGTAGGAAAAGAAAGCCTCCGGAGAAGAAACAGTGAGGGATACAAAGCATTACTGGAAAGTTACGGAATACAATAAGCAAGGAAAGGTCAGGAGCATCGCTTCTGGCTTTTAATTTTTTTTGACTTTATGGCATTGACCAACGAGCATATCAAACAACGGTTGATAGAAAAATTCGACACACAGGTTAGCGGTTTTGAAGAGCCTTATGGCATGCTGACTTTTGAATCGCCCAAAGACATGAACCTGAAAGTGCTGAACTTCCTGTATGATGATGCAGAATTGAAGTTCCGCTTTATGACCGATCTCACCGCTGTGCATTATCCTGATTTCGCCGGCCGCGAACTGGCTGTAGTATATCACCTGCACAACCTGGAAGATAATATCCGCATACGGTTTAAAGTATTCACGGATATCAACAAACCTGATGTGTACACCGCCACGGCCTTATTCTCTGCCGCCAACTGGATGGAAAGAGAAACCTATGATTTTTATGGTGTCAACTTCGTTGGTCATCCTAATCTGAAACGGATACTCAACGTGGATGAGATGGATTATTTCCCTATGAGAAAACAATATCCTCTCGAAGATCAGAGCCGCTCAGATAAGGATGATGAAATGTTTGGCCGCGGCGGCACTATAGGTTTTGGCACCGAAAAAACCGATCATGGAACGATCATCGAGTCGGAGAAGGATAATGTGGGAGATGAAATAGTATAAGTTGTCAAGATAATTTGCAAACCATGTCAGAACAGCATATAAAATTACCGGAAGGCAGTATTGAGAAAACCACCACCACGCTTAACCTGGGGCCAACGCACCCGGCTACGCATGGTGTGATGCAGAATATACTGGAGCTCGATGGAGAACGTATTGTGTCTGCCGAGCAGACCATCGGTTATATTCACCGTGCTTTTGAAAAAATCGCGGAACGCCGCAACCTTTACCAGATCACTCCGCTGACAGACAGGTTGAACTATTGTTCTTCTCCCATCAATAACATGGGATGGCACCTGACCTGCGAAAAATTATTGGGCGTGAAAACGCCGAAACGCGTGGATTACCTGCGCGTGATCATTATGGAACTGTCGAGGATATCCGATCACCTCATCTGTAATTCCATTGTGGGTGTGGATAGTGGTGCTTACACCGGCTTCCTTTACGTAATGCAATACCGCGAGCTGATCTATGAGATCTATGAAGAGATCTGCGGATCAAGACTCACCACAAACATCGGCCGCATCGGCGGATTTGAAAGAAACTTCAATGATATAGCGTTTACCAAGATCCAGAAATTCCTGGATGAATATCCAAGGGTGCTGCAGGAATTTGAAAACCTGTTTACCCGCAACAGGATCTTCATGGAACGTACTATCGGCGCCGGCGCCATCAGCGCAGAAAGAGCGCTTAATTATGGATTCACCGGACCCAATCTCCGCGCTGCTGGTGTGGATTATGACGTGCGCATCCATTCTCCCTATAGCAGCTACGAAGATTTCCAGTTTGATATACCCGTAGGCACAACAGGTGATTGCTACGACAGGTTCCTTGTAAGAAACCAGGAAATGTGGCAGTCATTAAGCATCATCAAACAGGCATTCCAGAAAGTGCAGGAATTTAAAGGCGCTGAAGCAGAAGTATACCATGCAGATGTGCCGGAATATTATCTGCCGGAGAAGAAAGATGTGTATACAAAAATGGAAGCGCTTATCTGGCATTTCAAGATCATCATGGGTGAAATTAATATGCCTGCAGGTGAAGTATATAACAGCGTGGAAGGTGGAAACGGTGAGTTAGGATTCTACCTTGTCAGCGATGGAGGAAGAACTCCATACAGATTGCATTTCCGCAGGCCTTGTTTTATTTATTACCAGGCATACGAAGAGCTGACCAAAGGCGCCATGCTTAGTGATGCGATCATTGTAATGAGCAGCCTGAACCTTATTGCCGGTGAAATGGATGCGTAGTAAAGAAGAATAAAAGAATTATGATACAGTTTTCAGATAGTAAACTAAAAGAAGTAGAGAAGATCATTGCACGTTATCCGCAAGGAAAACAAAAAAGTGCAGTGATACCCGTGCTTCATTTAGCACAGCAGGAATTTGGCGGCTGGCTGGATGTGCCGGTGATGGATTATGTTGCGTCTTTACTGAGTATTACTCCTATTGAAGTATATGAAGTGGCTACCTTCTACAGTATGTTCAACCTGAAACCGGTGGGACGTTATATGTTTGAGGTTTGCCAGACAGGCCCCTGCATGATAAGCGGAGCAGATAATATCATTGATTATATTGGTCAAAAACTTGGTATCAAACCCGGCCAGACCACTTCTGATGGCATGTTCACATTGAAAACTGTAGAATGCCTCGGAGCTTGTGGTTATGCACCAATGATGCAGATGGGCAAACATTATAAAGAACACTTGACGCCGCAACGTGTGGACGAGATTATTGAAGATTGCAGAAGAAATGCGGCTTCGAATAACTAAAGCAAAACGGTACTGATCTGTTTTACTTTTCAATTTTGACTTTTGAATTTACAATAGATGGGAAGAAAACTTTTATTGGATAAAGCACACGTAGAAAACATCCGGTACTTTGATGTTTACCGCCGTGAAGGGGGCTACCGCAGCGTGGAGAAAGCGTTGAAGACAATGAACCCTGATGCGGTAACAGAAGAAGTGAAGAAAAGCGGTTTGCGCGGTCGCGGTGGTGCAGGCTTTCCTGCAGGTATGAAATGGAGCTTTCTCGCAAAACCCGAAGGAGTGCCCCGTTACCTGGTAGTGAATGCAGATGAATCAGAACCCGGCACATTCAAGGACCGCTACCTGATGGAATTCCTTCCGCATATATTGATCGAAGGAATGATCGTGGCATCTTTTGCACTGGGAAGTAATCGCTCTTATATCTATATCCGTGGTGAATACTGGTGGATCGTAGACATACTGGAACAAGCGATCGAAGAAGCAAAGAACAATGGGTTCCTGGGTAAGAATATCCTGGGATCCGGATTTGATTGCGACATTTTTGTACATCGCGGAGCAGGTGCTTATATCTGTGGAGAAGAAACAGCATTGATTGAATCACTGGAAGGAAAAAGAGGTAATCCCCGTATCAAACCTCCATTCCCTGCCATTAAAGGCGTATGGGATTGCCCAACAGTGGTGAATAATGTGGAGACGATTGCAGCTGTTGTTCCTATCATAAATGAAGGTGGTGAAGAGTATGCTAAAATAGGTGTGGGTAAATCAACCGGTACGAAACTTATATCCGCCTGTGGCAATATCAACAAGCCCGGCGTGTATGAAATAGATATGACCATCAGTGTAGAGGAATTTATTTACAGTGATGAATACTGCGGCGGTATTGCCAACGGAAAAAGATTGAAGGCCTGCATCCCCGGAGGTTCATCAGTTCCTATTCTCCCTGCTAATCTCTTATTGAAAACAGCAAAGGGCGAACCACGCATGATGAACTATGAAAGCCTCAGCGATGGTGGTTTTGCAACCGGTACTATGATGGGTTCCGGTGGTTTTATTGTGCTTGATGAAGACCAGTGCGTAGTAAAACATACATATACGCTTGCCCGCTTCTACCGTCATGAAAGCTGCGGACAATGTTCTCCCTGCCGTGAAGGAACAGGATGGATGGAAAAATTATTGCTGCGTTTGGACAGGGGCCAGGGCAAGATGAGCGATATCGATCTGTTGTGGGATATACAACGCAAGATAGAAGGCAACACCATTTGCCCGCTGGGTGATGCGGCTGCATGGCCTGTTGCCGCAGCGATCCGGCATTTCAGAGACGAGTTTGAATGGCATGTGCTGAATCCTGATGAATGCACTAAGCGTAACTATGGTTTGGCACATTATGCAGAACCATTGCAGGTGGTTGCCTGAGAGGCAGGTGTTTAATTTTTTAATGTTGACTTTTGAATTATAACAATGGCTGACGAAAAACAATTATTCAAGGTTACGATAGACAACATCACTGTTGAAGTGGAGCCCGGGACTACGATCCTGATGGCTGCACGTAAGATCGGTGGTGATGTTACACCTCCCGCGATGTGCTTCTACAGCAAATTGCAGGGCAGTGGTGGTAAATGCCGTACCTGTCTCGTGGAAGTGAGCAAAGGCTCTGAAAAAGATCCCCGACCGATGCCTAAGCTGGTGGCAAGCTGCCGCACGACCGTGATGGATGGAATGGAAGTAAAGAATATCACGAGCAGTAAAGTGCTTGATGCAAGGGCCGGCGTGGTGGAATTTCTTTTATTGAATCATCCGCTGGATTGCCCTATCTGTGATCAGGCTGGTGAATGCCATTTGCAGGATCTCGGTTATGATCATGGCAAGGAAGGTACCCGTTATGAATTTTCCCGCCGCACATTCGACAAAGAAGATATCGGTCCTTATATACAGCTGCACATGACAAGGTGTATTCTTTGTTACCGTTGCACGTATGTGGCAGCACAATTGACTGATGACCGCGTGCATGGTGTACTCGACCGTGGTGATCATGCCGAGATCTCAACGTATATCTCTAAAGCGATCACCAATGATTTCAGTGGCAACATGATTGATGTATGCCCGGTTGGTGCACTCACTGATAAAACATTCCGTTTCAAGAACAGGGTATGGTTTACCAAACCCGTGCAGGCACATCGCAATTGCGATAAATGCTGCGGAAAAGTGACTCTCTGGAACCGCGGAGATGAAGTGCTTCGCGTAACTGCAAGAAAAGATGAATGGGGCGAAGTGGAAAGTTATGATGGTAAACCCGGTTGGATCTGCAATACCTGCCGCTTTGATAAAAAGAAACTGAACGATTGGCAAATTGAAGGACCGGCAAAGATCAACCGTCATTCTGTGATCTCTACCAATCACTATGTGGATGCAAAGAAACCACAGGAAACCATTGCTGAAGTGATGGGAGGCCGTCAGCCTAAACTGTTGATGGATATCCATGATGTGAGTGATGTGAATGATCCTTCGGTTGACCTGAGTGTGATACCAGGACCGGCAACGGGTGCAACTTTTAATAACAAAAACCAATAATAGCGGACATGTATTTACTGGCAATAGACTGGTTTTTTATACTGGAGAAATTTTTACTGATCGGCCTGATAGTGTCCCTGTCAATGGTGGTGGCGATGTATGCCACCTATGGTGAAAGAAAAGTAGCTGCCTGGCTGCAGGACCGGATCGGTCCTAACCGTGCAGGCCCTTTTGGTATTCTTCAACCACTGGCCGATGGAGGTAAACTGTTTTTTAAAGAAGAGATCATTCCATTGATCTCCTCCAAATTCCTGTTTATACTGGGTCCGTGTCTGGCGATGATCACTGCTTTATTGACAAGTGCAGTGATACCCTGGAGCACTCCTATTCATTTATTTGATAAGGATATACCGCTGCAGGTAGCGGATATCAACATAGGTATTCTATACGTTTTTGGGGTAGTAAGCTTAGGCGTTTATGGGATTATGATCGGAGGCTGG
>CBHEUU010000049.1:0-13545 GCA_965990355.1 uncultured Chitinophagaceae bacterium | reverse complement strand
AGGGGTAGAGTAAGAAATGTTATCCCAAAAATAGAGAAAAATGAGGCGCGTTACAAGATTCCCCAGGTTAAGTTTAAATCAGTGTCGTATAGAGTCCCTGGCGATTTTTAACCCGATTTTAGTCGGACAATAATGATTTTTATGTATAAATTAATTAAGTACGCTTGTCTCTTTTACAATCTCCACTTTCTCCTGTTCTTTAATTTTTCCCCATCCACCAACAACGTTTCGGAGATTATGGATACCCTGGCGTTTGAGCAGTGAAGCAGCAATAACGCTGCGGTAACCTCCGGCACAATGCACATAAAGATTGTGGCGCTCTTCGATGTTGGCCATGCTTCCCGGGTCGGTGAGATCATTCAACGGGAGATTCAGGGCATCTTTCAGGTGGCCATCAGCATATTCTGTGGGTTTGCGCACATCAATAACAAGGAGATTGTTGTCGAAAGGAATGTCCATCATCAGTTCATCTGCTTCCACATCAATGATGAGATCAGATTTTTCGCCGCTGTTCTTCCAGGTTTCATAGCCGCCATCGAGATAGCCTTGCACTTTATCCAGTCCTACACGGGCGAGGCGGACAATGCTTTCTTTTTCTTTACCTGGCTCAGCCACCAGCAGCATAGGCACATCAAAGGGAAGCAGGCTGCCGGCCCATTCTGCAAAGCGGCCATCGAGGCCGATGCTGATGGAGCCCGGTACAAAACCCTGCGTGAATGTGCCGGAAGGGCGGGTATCGAGGATAACAGTGTCATCTGTTACCAGTTCCTTGAATTGTGCTACACTGAGTGGTTTTAATCCTTTCTCCATCACTTCATCCAGGCTGTCGTAGCCTTCTTTATTGATGCGTGCATTGATCGGGAAATATTGCGGCGGTGGCGGAATACCATCGGTCACGGCATGGATAAACTCTTCCTTGCTGGCCGCTTTCAATGCATAATTGAATTGTTTTTCTTCTCCTACAGTGCTATGCGTATCAGGACCAAGATTTTTTCCGCAGGAACTGCCGGGGCCGTGTGCAGGATAAACGATCACTTCATCTGCCAGCGGAACGATTTTTTTCTGAAGGCTGTCGTACAGCATTCCTGCCAGATCGGTAATAGTGATTTCTGTTCCTTTTTGGGCAAGGTCGGGGCGGCCAACATCACCTACAAAAAGCGTATCACCGGTGAAGATGCAATAATCTTTTCCGGATTCATCCTTCAATAAATAACAAGTGGATTCGAGCGTATGGCCGGGCGTGTGCAGCACCTCCAGGCTAAGCTGCCCGATTTTAAACACTTCCCCGTCTTTAGCGATATGGGTCTGGAAGCCAGTAACAGTGTCGGGGCCGTAAACGATCGGGGCACCGGTGGCTTTGCTGAGATCAAGGTGGCCACTTACAAAATCAGCATGAAAATGCGTTTCAAAAATATATTTGATAGTTGCTTTCCTTTCATTGGCCAGTTCGAGATAAACATCAATATCCCTGAGAGGATCAATTATAGCAGCTTCGCCATTGCTTTCTATATAATAAGCCGCCTCACTGAGACAGCCCGTATATAATTGTTTGATGAACATAAAGTGGAATTATGAATATAAAGGTACTTGATTCAACTAAAAAAGGAAGCCATTGGCTTCCTTCCAGGCAGAGATACCAATAATTAGTTCAACAAGGATTCGACAAATTGGTTCAACTCCTCAATACGGTTGGTATTTATCGTATAATAGATAAATTTTCCATCCCGTTCGGTATTCACAAAACCGGCCTTACGCAGAATCGCAAGGTGTTGGGAGGCCACAGATTGCTCAAGCCTTAATTTCACATAAATCTCTGTCACGGTGATTTTTCCCTGCTCGTCAATCAGCTTCAATATCTGCTGGCGGAGCTTATGATTAATGGCCCTCAGAACAAGAGACGCCTTCTTCACGTTCAGCAAGTCCACTTTCAGTGCATTGTTGCTGTCGGGAGCTGTGTTCAATGTAAGCATGTAGTTGTTCATAGTTATAACCGGTTAAAAATCTAAACTGCAAAGTTAGCCATCAATCACTTTTTTTTGAAAACAAAATTGTTAAGAAGTACAATTTTTTTGTAAGTGATTAGTGAGCAGGGGAGTAGAACTCCTTCACATAAAGCGGTTCGGTATAGGCAAGGTTTGCAAAACGTTTCTCCAGGAAGTACTGGCCTGCTAAATGCACCATATCCTCAGCAGTGGAAATCTTCTCGCTGAAGGATGCATTGGGATTTGAAAGAACTTGTTTCAGCTTCATGCTGCCGTTGCCTGAAAAGATCATTTTATGGTTGGCGAGTAACTGATCAAAATTTGTACCATCCAGGATCATCGCACAGGGTGCCATCACTTCTTTTAACTTACTATCATACACTGCAGTAAACACTTCCATCCGGCGGGCATCGATCATAGGGCAAAGCAATGTATCATCCTCTTTTTTATCAATGCTGAAAGCCATCATCTCAAGGGTATTGATGGCGATCAAGGGAATATTCAACGCAAAACAGAGTCCCTTTGCTGCCGACAAACCCACTCTCAATCCTGTATATGAACCCGGCCCGATGGTCACGGCCACTGCTTCCAGTTCATTCATCCCCAGCTTCCTATCTTCCATCAGCTGCCTGATGCTGGTATGCAGCCAACCCGGCTGGTCTTTTTGCCGGTTGCTCAATGCCGGTTTTAGCAGCACTGAATCACTGGCAAGGCATGCAGACGAGCCTTCTACAGATGTGTCAATATGTAATATGAGTGCCATTATTATGCCAAAGCCTTTTTTTCCAACAATTTACAGGGAAGGTAGCGGGATTCTGTCTTTCCCAGACCTGCCAGCAGGGAATAAACAGCAACGAGGCCGATCTTTTCTGCCCATTCAAAAGGCCCGAGTGGATAATTGGTGCCCAATTTCATCGCCGTATCAATCTCCTGCTCCGTGCTGATATTTTCTTCAAGGGAAAAAAATGCCTCATTGATGATGGATGCCACCACTCTTGCGGTGATAAAACCACTGATATCAGGCACCCATTCTGTTTTCCTTCCCAGTAAAACAAATAATTCCTCTGCTTTGTTCCTGCTGCTTTCATTCGCTGCCGCTTCTACCAATGGACGCTTTAAAAAACCGGGCCAGCCATTGATGCGCACAAAACCAGTATCGATATCAGCAAGCGTAGATGCTACAGCGTTTACAATGATCAGTGGAGAACCAAGACCATTCAGCCAGCTTATTCTTTCTGTTGTATTATCAAACAACAGATCGATGCAGGCATCTGGTGCAGTATTCCCGTGGTAATCGCCAGGATGCTGAATAAAATTGAAATGGACACTATCCGCCGAAGGCGAATAAGCCAGCAATTCTTCACGGAGCGCATCATTCGTGATCGCCACTACCTGCATAGACAAATTTTTGCAAAGAAAATGCATAAAGCTATATTCGCTGATCTAAATTTTTAAACACAACCGGAATGGATAAGATTGTTATCAATACACCTAATGCACCTGCTCCTATCGGCCCCTACAACCAGGCGATCATGGCTGGTGATACTCTATATATCTCAGGCCAGATCTGCATTGACCCCGCTACAGGCAATATGGACAATAAAGATGTACAGGCAGAAACACACCGCGCCATGCATAACCTGAAAGCAATTTTGCAGGCAGCAGGTATGAGTTTCAAGCAGGTGGTGAAAACAACGATTTTCATTACCGACATGAAGCAATTCAGCGAGATCAATGAAGTGTACGGAAAATATTTTGAAGGCGATTATCCCGCACGCGAAACCGTGCAGGTTTCCGCATTGCCAAAGTTTGTGAATGTGGAGATCAGCATGATTGCCGTTAAATAACTAATGCGCCGGATCTTAAGGTATATACTGTTAAAACCTGTTCTCTGGGCCACACAAAAGTTTTCTTCCCGGCCGCAGCGCGACAGGATATTCAAGGCATTGGATAAATTGTACCAGGATACATTATTGCATCCCGGCAAGAAAGGACAGGTAGTACCTTACGAACCCGGCAACGGCAAATTCATCATCTTTTCAGACCAGCATAAAGGCGCACGTGATGGCGCTGATGATTTCATGATGGCAGAGCCCAATTATCTTGCAGCACTGGAGCATTATCATCAGAAAGGCTATTTTTTTATTTCACTGGGAGATAGCGAAGAATTATGGGAAAATAGCTTGTTGAAAGTAAAAAAACATAATGCAGCAACATTTGAAGCCGAAAAGAAATTTGCAGAACGGGATGCTTTCGTAAAAGTAGTAGGCAATCATGATCTCTATTGGGGCAATGACCCTTTTGCCTGGTGGCAATTGAAGCATCTTTATGGAAAGGAGATCAAAATATACGATGGGATAGTGCTTTCCACCCAAATCGGCTGCGATCCGTTTCATGTTTTTTGTACGCATGGCCACCAGGGTGATGCACAAAGCGATGGCAACTGGTTCAGTAAATTTTTTGTCGCCCGGATCTGGGCTCCTTTTCAGGCCTATCTGCGGATCAATTCCAACACTGCCGCATACGACAATGAAAAGAAAACACTGCACAATGAGATCATGTATGAATGGTCCTCATCCCAAAAAGATACACTGCTGATAACCGGTCACACCCATCAACCGGTATTTGAATCTCTCACACACATTGAAAGATTATACAAGCAATTCCAGGCTGCCGAAATAAATAAAGACAAGGAAACCATTGCTTCCTTGTATGCAGAAATACGCAGAAGGGAAAGAGAGTTTACTTCTGTGGCAATGGATTATCAAACTATGCGGCCTACTTATTTCAACAGTGGCTGTTGCTGTTTTATTGACGGTGATATTACAGGCATCGAAATTTCAGATGCCTGTATCCGGTTGATAAAATGGACAAAAAAAGACGGCACTCCGGTAAGGGAATTACTGGAAGAGACCAGGTTAGAAGAACTGGCGAAAAGACTTTAGACGTCATTGAGGATTGAACATTGATTATTGAATATTCTATGCGGTTCTGTTAAGCAAAATATTCAATAATCAATGTTCAATTCTCAATAATTAAAAAGCTTTTTTCCATTTATTATTATCCCTGTTCCAATCCGGCAATTTTTTATCAGGATCAAGAACAATTTCTTTTATTTCACTGGTAGTTGGTAAGCCCAGGGTGTACAACGCACCACGTTGCCAGATCTCTACCGGCAGGTCCATCCGGTATTCCTTGCCATTGGTTTCTTTAACCACAATGGTCACCGGCATCGGCATTTTTTCCAGGTTTTCCAGCGTGATATCAGCACCATTAGCGGGATCATTCTTTACATACTTCACATCCTTTACCGATTGGTCAAGCTTCCAGGTATTCAATACCCAGGAGCGCCAGAACCAGTCCAGGTCTTCACCCGCCACATTTTCCATGGTATGGAAAAAATCCCAGGGAGTAGGGTGCTTAAAAGCCCAGCGATGTACATATTCCCGGAAAGCGTGGTCAAAACGTTCGGGGCCAAGAACAACATCCCTCAATGCATGCAGCATCTGGGAAGGTTTCATATAAGCAGCGATACCGAGATTGTCCTGCTGAATAGCATCGGGTACGGTATAAAGCCCGTCCATCTTATCACCAAACGTATATTTTATCATGAATGGCGATGATGGATCATTGAAAAAACTTTTGTCTTTAAACTCACCATTGTGGAATGCGTCAGTTGAAAGATCATTGATGAAAGTGTTGAACCCTTCATCCATCCAGGCATATTTCCTTTCATTGCTGCCAACGATCATAGGGAACCAGGTGTGGCCGAATTCATGATCGGTTACACCCCATAAATCTGCACCGACAGAAGAGTAACTGCAAAAAACAATACCGGGGTATTCCATGCCACCAACAATCCCTGCCACATTGGTTGCTGCGGGGTAAGGGAATTCAAACCATTTATCTGAATAATGTTCGATAGATGCTTTCACCATTTCTGTTGAACGGCGCCAGTCGTTTCCCTTTTTTTCTTTTATGCTTTCCACAGGATAAGCACTTACCGCCAATGATTTTTTGCCGCTGGGAAGATTGATCCGTGCTGCATCCAGCACAAACGCACGGGAAGCACCCCAGGCTACGTCGCGCGCATTCAGGATTTTAAACTTCCAGGTGGAACTGGTCTTTTTAGGTTGCGCATTTTTATCATTGATCTCTTTTTCACTGCGGATAGTGATGGTTTTATCACTGGCCTTCGCCTCATTATATTTTTTCAGTTGTTCGCTGGTAAAGCATTCCTGTGGATTCAGTAACTCACCAGACCCTACTACGATCATATTGGCAGGTGCTGTAACGGCATATTCTATATCTCCATATTCAAGATAGAACTCTCCTGCTCCTAAATAAGGTAATACATTCCAGCCCTGGATATCATCATACACGCAAAGGCGGGGAAACCATTGTGCTGTTTCATAAATCCAGCCGTTTTGCGTGTTCAATCTTCCCATCCTGTCTGTACCGTATTGCGGAATATCAAATTCAAAAGGGATGGACAGCTTGATCCTGCCACCGGCAGATTTCAATGTTTCCTGCAGCCAAACCTGCATGCGCGTATCAGTGACGGTATATTGTGCAGCATATTTTTTTCCATTGTATTCAACTGACACAGTTTTGATCACATCACCCTGGGTGAATTCACCATTGGCCCAGCGGCCACCGGCTTCTGTAGTAGTAGCAGAAGCGCGGGAATCTTTTTTATAAATATTCTGGTCAAGTTGCAGCCAGAGGAATTTCAGGTTATCGGGACTGTTATTGGTATACGTGATCTCCACATCACCACTCAAACGATGTTTGACCGTATCAAGCGTGCAATTGATTTTATAATCTGCCCTGTTTTGCCAGTACTTAGGGCCAGGCTCTCCGCTGGCACTACGGAATTCATTACCGGGATAAGGGTAGAACTGCGGGTTAAAAGCCTCTTTGGCATCATAATTTGATTGGGCAAAAACAAGTACCGTATTCAGGGATACAGAAATAAAAAGAATGAATTTCTTCATGTTGACGTGAGGATTTTTTAAAAAGAAACGGAATCTAAAATAAAGAAAAGGCAGACAAACTACCAGCCATTAACAGGGTATTTCAATGTATTCACAAAAAATTGGATGAACGGCATCAGGCAAACAGGGTTTCTGCAATGGCAATGCTTTCGGGTTTGCCAACATCCACCCATTTATCACCGGAATGGTCATAGCCAAAGATCGCGTTTTGCGCTGCCAGCGAAAGCCAGGCATCCACAAGGGAAAACTTTCCCTGCAATGCCAGTTTATCAAAAAAAGAATAACTGAAGAGGCTGATGCCACTGAAAGATTTATTGAACTGCTTTTCGCTTTCCATTTTTATTTTTTCCTCGCCGGTTTGCAGGTTTCTCCACCCGGTAAGCCGGTTATCTTCATTAAAAACAAAACAGCGGCTGCTTTTGCGGCTACTTACTGCAAGGGAAACAAAAGCTTTTTGCTGACGGTGAAAAGATAAAAATTGATGTATGTCTAGTGTAGTGAGTATGTCTACATTGATCGTAAGAAAATCTTCACCGGGTTCAAAAAGATGTTGAGCTTTTAATAAGCCTCCGCCTGTTTCCAGTACCTCATTGCTTTCATCGCTGATCAGGATCCGGCTGCCAAATCCTTTATTATCATCCAATACTTTTATGATCTGGTCAGGAAAATGATGGATGTTGACCACCACATCACGGATATCATATTGCTGCAGGTACTCAATATTCCTTTGCAACAAAGATTTACCATTGATCACAGCAAGTGCTTTGGGATGTTTATCTGTCCAGGGTTTGAAGCGTGTGCCAAGGCCGGCAGAGAAAATCATTGCTTTCATAAGAGATTATATTTATACAGGTAGAAGCTCTTAACTCTTCGGTGCTTCATTTACCCAGTTCTTCGCATCCTGCACTACATGCTTCAGTTCAATTTTTACTTTGAATTTATTTCTCAAATGCCTGGCCAATGCATCTGCGGCATACACACTACGGTGTTGGCCACCTGTGCAACCAAAACTGACCGAGAGATTTTCAAATCCTCTTTTGATATAATCTTCCACGGAAATGTCTATGATATCAAATGTACTGTTCAGGAATTCCTGCATTTTGGTTTGCTGCTCCAGGAAATCTTTTACTTCCTTATCGCGGCCTGTCTGGTATTTCATGCTTTCGAAACGGCCGGGATTTAATATGCCACGGCAATCGAAAACAAAGCCACCTCCATTCCCACTGTCATCCGGTGGAATGCCATTGCGGTAAGAAAAGCTGTTGATCTTAACGGTCAACGGCGTTTTATCCGTTGCCTGTATGGGTGTGAATTGCTGGATGATTTCATCGGAAACGCAGAGGTCAAGCACTTTCTTGAATTCCGGCACTGAGATACCCAGACTTTGATGCTGAAAAAAATCTTTCAGGTTTTTTAATCCCAATGGTATGCTGGTAAGGAATTGTGCTTTGCGTTCAAACAGACCACGGAAGCCATAAGCGCCCAGCACCTGCAAAAGACGGATCAGCACATACCCATTATACTGACTGCGAAAAACGATCCTGTCGAGGGAAGAAGGGATCAATGTTTCAAATGTATCCATATAATCTTCCAGCAATTTCTCTTTCCATTCTGCAGGCAGATTAGCCCTTGCCTGCCAGAGCATGGATGCCACATCATATTGTGGTGCTCCCTTCATGCCGCCCTGGTAGTCGATGAAATGAACAGAGCCATCTTCTTTGACCATGATATTGCGGCTCTGAAAATCGCGGAACATAAAATATTTGTATTCCGTATGCGTGAGGTAATTGCTCAGTGCCTCAAAATCATTGATCAGTTTTTGTTTGTCATACGGCTTGCGCAATGCATCCAGGAAATAATATTTGAAATACAGAAGGTCTGCCATGATGGCCTGTTTCCCGAATTCTTTATTAGTCAATGTACGGTCGTAATCCAGCCCTTCATCCCCTTTCACTTGCAGTGAAGCCAGCGCATCCAGGCTTCGCTTAAAAAGATCATATACCGGCTGGGTAAAGCCATCGGCTTCCAGGCGGTTGAGCAGCGACACATCTCCAAAATCTTCCTGGAGATAATAAATACCATCCTTGCTGATGGTCAGGATTTCCGGAACAGCCAGGCCTTTTTCCCTGAACTGCCGGGAGAAATAAATAAAGGTTTCGTTTTCCGGGATATTGGCGCCATAAGTGCCTATCACTGAATGGTCAGAGCCTGTAAGACGGAAATAGCGGCGCTCACTGCCTGATTGGGGCAATACATCTACTGAAATGGGCTCTGCACCCTTCCATTCTGTATAAAGTTGTTTGATTGAATCTAATATAGCCTGCATAAGGGACAAATGTAGGGAAGAGGCTTGATATCTTTCCGGGATCCGCCGCAGGTAGAAGATGTTTGCTTTCATACTAACAACCATTAGCTTTTTGAACTAAATTTGCAGCGTTTCAAAAGATTGCCACATTTATGAGCTATACGCCGGTCAACAAGATCAGGATTGTCACTGCAGCCTCACTTTTCGATGGGCACGACGCCGCCATCAATATCATGCGCCGCATTCTCCAGGGAAAGGGCGCCGAGATCATTCATCTGGGCCATAACCGTTCTGTAAAGGAGATCGTGGAAACCGCCATCGAGGAAGATGTGCAGGGTATCGCTATCACCAGCTACCAGGGCGGCCACCTGGAATTTTTTAAATACATGAAAGACCTGCTGGATGAGAATGGTTGCGGCCATATCAAAATATTCGGCGGCGGTGGCGGTACTATACTGCCGGAAGAAATTGAAGAGCTGCATAAGTATGGCATCACCCGCATTTATTCACCGGATGATGGAAGGCATATGGGCCTGGAAGGAATGATTGAAGACGTGATCAGGCAATGCGATTTACACCTGAATGGTAAAGCGGAATATAAAACGGCTTTGCAACTGGGTGAAGTAAAAGATATCAGAAAGATAGCCCGGCAAATCACCAATGCAGAGAACGGCCAGCCTACAGCTGCTTCCAAAACGGACAGCACTATTCCTGTGTTGGGTATAACCGGCACAGGCGGCGCCGGCAAAAGCAGTGTGACGGATGAACTGGTAAGAAGATTCCTGCAGAATTTCGGCAGCAAAACCATTGCAGTGATCTCGGTTGATCCTTCCAAGAAAAAAACAGGCGGGGCTTTACTGGGCGACAGGATAAGGATGAATGCCATTTCGCATCCAAGGGCTTATATGCGCAGTCTTGCCACGCGTGATGATAATACAGCCCTGAGCCATCACGTACAGGAAGCTATTGATGTTTGCAAGGAAGCCGGATTTGATTTTATTATTCTTGAATCTGCCGGCGTTGGGCAAAGCGATGCATCCATTCTTGATTATTGCGATGTAAGCATGTATGTGATGACGCCTGAGTATGGAGCGGCTTCGCAATTGGAAAAAATCAACATGCTGGATTATGCTGATATTATTTGCATCAACAAGTTTGATAAAGCCGGAGCACTGGATGCAATGGCGGATGTAAAGAAACAGTACAAACGTAATCACGGCCTCTGGACGGCAAAGGATGAAGAGCTTCCGGTGATTGGCACTATGGCCAGCAAGTTCAATGATGAAGGCGTGAACCATTTGTTCGAATCATTATTGAAAGCAATTGAAACAAAGACCAAAATCAGTTTTGGTGAATTTCATTTTTCAGCAACAGCCAAAGTTTCCCAATCCATCATTCCAGCAAAAAGGGTAAGATACCTGAGTGAGATCAGTGAGGGTAACCGTAGTTACGATCAGCTGGTAAGAGAACAGGCTGCTATTGCCAGCAAGCTGTATCAACTGGAAGGAGCGCTGGAAACATTGAAAGAGAAAACAAGCGATGAATTACTGAACACGATAAAACAACAGATCGAATTTTACACCGGCCAGTTAACACCTGTAAGCCGCAAGCTGATTCGGCATTGGGATGAAAAAGTGAAAGAATACCAGAAAGATTATTATGAATACACAGTGAGAGATAAAGTGATCCGGCAGGAAATGTTTACCAAAAGTCTTTCAGGTACCAGGATCCCCAAAGTGGTATTACCCAAATACAAAGATTGGGGTGATATACTGCAATGGCAGGCACAGGAGAATGTGCCCGGTCATTTTCCTTTCACGGCTGGTGTGTTCCCGTTGAAACGTGAAGGTGAAGATCCTACCAGGATGTTTGCCGGTGAAGGAGGTCCTGAAAGAACGAATAAGCGTTTTCATTATGTGAGTGTTGATCAGCCTGCCAAACGCCTGTCCACCGCTTTTGATAGCGTAACATTATATGGAGAAGATCCTGACCATCGCCCGGATATTTATGGAAAGATCGGCAACAGCGGAGTGAGCATTGCTACAGTGGATGATGCCAAGAAATTATACAGCGGTTTTGATCTCTGTGATCCGCGCACTTCGGTGAGCATGACGATCAATGGTCCTGCACCCGTGATACTCGCATTTTTTATGAATGCTGCGATAGATCAGCAATGTGAAAAATGGATCCAAAAAGAAAAGAAAGAAGAATGGATTAAAGAAGCATTCCGGAAAAAGTATGGCAATGGGTCAAGACCTTCTTATAATAATCCTTCCTCACCAGGCATATTACCTGAAGGCAACAATGGATTGGGATTGGCTTTACTGGGATTAAGCGGGGATGAAGTACTGCCTGCAGAAATCTATCAGCAATGTAAAGAAACTGCGTTGCAGCAGGTGAGAGGGACCGTGCAGGCTGATATTCTGAAAGAAGATCAGGCGCAGAATACCTGTATCTTCTCTACTGAATTTGCATTGAAGCTGATGGGTGATGTGCAGGAATATTTTATCGGGCAGAAAGTAAAGAATTTTTATAGCGTAAGTATATCCGGTTATCATATTGCGGAAGCGGGAGCCAATCCCATTACGCAACTTGCATTCACGCTGGCAAACGGATTTACTTATGTGGAATATTATTTAAGCCGGGGCATGGCCATCGATGATTTTGCTCCCAATCTTTCTTTCTTTTTCAGCAATGGAATGGACCCTGAATACAGCGTGATCGGAAGAGTGGCGCGCCGCATCTGGGCCAAAGCCATGAAATATAAATACAAAGCCAACAAGCGCAGCCAGATGTTGAAATATCATATACAAACATCCGGGCGTAGTTTGCATGCGCAGGAGATTGACTTCAATGATATCCGAACAACGCTGCAGGCATTGTATGCGATATATGATAATTGCAATTCACTTCATACCAATGCGTATGATGAAGCCATCACTACGCCCACAGAAGAAAGCGTGAGAAGGGCAATGGCGATCCAGCTTATCATCAACCGGGAATTGGGTACGGCGAAAACAGAAAATTTCATCCAGGGTTCTTTTGTAATGGAAGAACTGACCAGTCTCGTGGAAGAGGCCGTATTACAGGAGTTTGACCGGCTTACGGAAAGAGGCGGTGTGCTGGGTGCGATGGAAAGAATGTACCAGCGCAATAAGATCCAGGAAGAAAGTTTGTATTACGAACATCAAAAGCATACCGGCGAGCTTCCGCTGATCGGAGTAAATACTTTCCTGAATAAAAAAGGTTCACCAACTATTGTTCCCTCTGAAGTGATCCGCAGTACCAAAGAAGAAAAGGAACAACAGATCAGTAACCTGCAGGCTTTCTGCAAGCATCATGAAAGCAAAACGGGATCAATGCTTCAGGAATTGAAGGATGTGGCTATTAATAACGGCAACCTGTTTGCTGCACTGATGGAAACAGTAAAATATTGTTCCCTAGGCCAGATCACGCATGCGTTGTATGAGGTGGGAGGGCAATACCGAAGGAATATGTAATTGTTCGATGGCGATTGAACATCACCATCGAACAATTGCGATTTAATGCGCTGGCACCGGTGTAAACACCGTCGGCTTATGTTTTCCTTCTTTTATCTCTTCAATCATCTTTTTATTAAAAGTCTTCAGATCTTTAGGGCTGCGGCTGGTAACAAGCCCGTTATCGGTAACCACTTCTTTATCGATCCAGGCAACACCGGCATTTTCCAGATCTGTTTTAACAGAAGGATAGGAAGTCATTTTGCGGCCACTGATCATACCGGTTTCAATCAATAACTGCGGACCATGGCAAATAGCTGCGACAGGTTTGCCTGCTTCAAGGAATTGTCGCGCAAATTCCACACATTTATGATTCATTCGCATCTTATCGGGGTTGAGCACACCACCGGGAATCATGAGGGCATCATAATCATCAGCTTTTGCATTTTCGATCTGCACATCCACGGGTAACTCTATGGACCAGTGATCATGGTCCCATGCTTTCACTTTATCTTTCTGAGGAGATACTATATGTACTTCTGCGCCAGCAGCTTCCAGTTCCTGTTTTGGGCTGGTAAGCTCTACTTCCTCAAAACCATTTTCTGTAATAATGGCAATTTTTTTTCCACGTAAGCTTTGCATGATATTTTGTTTTGAGTGAGTGAATAGGTTTACAGGGAATGGGGTTCAAAAACGGTACCAACACAAATCTTTATCTTTATAACTCATTACACAATTGAAACGTTGGCATGAGATATTTTTATTTAGTGATCGTAATCGCC
>CBHEUU010000048.1:0-13626 GCA_965990355.1 uncultured Chitinophagaceae bacterium | reverse complement strand
CTCCAGGAAGAAGGCATGGACACCGTTGAAGCCAACCTGCATCTCGGTTTTCAGATGGACCAGCGTGATTATGGTGTAGGAGCTCAGATACTCCGTTCATTAGGCGTTACAAAACTGCGTTTGATGAGCAATAACCCGAGAAAGCGGGTAGGCCTGGTTGGATATGGGTTGGAAATCGTGGAAAATATTCCTATCCAGGTACATCCTAATCCGCATAATGAAAAATATTTACAGACAAAGAGAGATAAATTGGGTCATGAGCTGAATCGCTAGTCAGGAGTTCATTTCCATTGTCACCCCGGACCTGGTTCAGTAAGCATGCTAGTTTAAAGAATATAAGATCCGGGGTCTCCCCAACATTGAGGAGACCCCGGATCTTAGTGTTTCTATAATTGCAAGTTTATTATACCAGGTCCGGGGTGACAATGGAAAGTGGATTACAGTTTCGAATAAAGCCCTACCCGGTGCTTATGGATTGCTTTTCTTTGTAGTATCAACTTTCGGAGGAGGGGGAATAGTATCTTTCTTATTCTCTTTCCTCTTTTTCTTTCCTCCAAAGAAATCATCCACGTTATCAAACTCCTTCCGGTAAGCTATGCTTGCACCTGATCGCTGTGTTCTTGCTGCACCTGTACTGCTGGTGGTGAGGTAATCAAGATTCTGCCTGTAAAAGAAACTCGCCCGGATAGTACCGCTTTGATTGATCAGCCACTCTGCCGTTACATCAGGAAGGAACTGTACGTTTTGCTGGATGGTTGCCTGCAAAGGCACATCGAGCGTGCTTCCCAGTGTTACAATAAACCGGTCTTTGAATAAAGAGATCGGCACGTTCACATTAAAATTGCTCTGGTTGATATTAAAGTTGTTGCTGCTTTGCTGATCAAGCAGGTTGCGGTTGTATACGGAGCCACTGAAGTTGATGCTGATATTATCCGTCTTCAGTATTTTGGACAATTCGCTGTTCAGCTTTTTATTGATCTCATTGAAAAATAAACCAGACAAACTGGAAATGGTATTATATGTCAGCTCATTGATAGCTGAGCCGAACCCGGTTGCATTCGTATTGGTTGCTGTTTCAGGCGGTGCAAAACTGTTGAACACGATCAGATAAGTGACCTGCCGGTTGATCTCATTCTCATTCTTCTCCATCTGTTCGATATTGGAAGCCACAGAAAAATCACTGTTCACTTTACTGTTAGGAGGGAATTCCAGGTTGAATTTAAACTCCGGTGAAAAGAGATCACCGGAAAGGTCCACCACCACATACACATCTTCTCTTAATCTTGCATAGGAGTTATCAAAATTAAGCGCACTGGCCAGCGGTGCAAAGCTTACGTTCTCTGCCGTGTACATGGCTTCAAACTTGATCTTCGCATCATAAGGATCACCACTCCAGGAAATAGAGTTGGTTGAACCTTTCTTGATCACAAATGGTTTTTTGAAAAACGACTGGAAGGTGAAAAGATAACTTCCTTCTTCAATTTCAAAGCTGCCACGCATGGTCAGTTTTTCAGTGGTACCGGAATGTATGTTCAGTGATCCTGTTCCTTTGCCTTCTATCTTATCACCGGTAAGTTCATCCAGTATCACTTTTACTGTAACCATTGGATTGGCTGTGAGATCCACATCATAGGTAATATTGCCGGCACCTGCATTGAGGCTGCTGTCACTCATTTCCCGTCCGTATTTTCTTTCCACCAGGAAGTCGGCAATGCCCGATTCCCGTAGTTTGGATGAAGGAATAGTGACCACGCTGCTGTCGGTGGTGGAAGCAATGGCGTCGATCTTCATAAAGATATCCGATTGGGGACCGGAGAGGGAGAATGATCCTGTTCCTTTCACCCTGCCATAGAATTGCTGATTATCGTTATAACTTGTATTCAGCACAAGAATAGGCCGGTTGTTTTCCGGCCCGGTTGTATTGGGCTTACGTGTAGACACGGAAAGATCAAAGAACATATCCTTGAAAGCATTGTGCTGGATACTGCCGGTGAGGTACACCGGGTTGCCTGTAACTGTATCCTTCAATACTATACCACTCAGGTCAATTTCTGTAGGCTTCAGTTCGAGATCGGTGTCTTCAATCTTATAAAAACATTGAGTGAAAATAACTTTCATGCCCGCATCCTGCAATCGTCCTTTACCAGTGATCTGCAGTTTACTCAGTTCGCCATGCAAATCAAAATCGCCGGTAACATAACCAGTGATATCTGTAAACAGCGTGCCTAAAAAGCGTTCCAGTATGCTTAGCTGGAAATGATTTGCTTTTAAGGCGATCAGGTTTTTCTGTTGTTCTTCACGCGTGCCAAGAAACAGGTTAACGTCAAATTCCAGGTTGTTTTCTACGTTGACAGTTTTACCGTTTACTTTCAGCGATTTTGTTTTGTTTTCATAAGAAAGACTTGCCGTTATGTTTCCAAGTGAATCATTATCGAGCCTTGCACTTTCCACCACTATATCATTGGAAGAGACATACATGTTATTTATTGGATCTTCCACCAGCACATTACCTGAAACCAGGCCTTCCAGCCTGTTGTGGGGCATAAAGAAAGGAGCGAAATCGCCCACGTTGATCTTCTTCAGTTCAACCACCAGGTCATTCCAGTCGCCGGTTTCAGAAGGCTTTGTTCTCATCCGCACTTCCTGGTTGCTTTCGCGAAGCACCAGTTGACCGCTGGCCGGTATATTATTCCGGAATTCCAGCTCGCCATTCTCTTCAATGGTCCAGGTTTTACTGTTGACCACAAAGGAAGACGGCTGCATTTCTATTTTCACTCCGTTGTTGAATGTCAACACGCGTGCATTGATGTTGGCGCGGTTAATAGCCTGGTTGGCCCCTGTATATAATTTTACCAGTGAAGTATCATTATGTGCTTCCACGCGGAAGATCGCCAGTGGTATGTTAAGGCTATCGCTGATATTGATATTGGTAACTGATCCAAACAGGGAAAGACTGTCTGCTGTGCCTTTGGCAGTTAACCTGAAATCATCAAAATTGTATTTCTGGTATTTGAACTGCGGTATTTCCACATTAAGATTAAGCTCGTTATTGCCGGTATGCACATTGCCATAAATATGGCTATTGTCAAAACCGGTAAGGCTGCTATCGACCAGTTTTATATACTGATCAATATACTTGGTGGTGATATTAAACGTGAGTGAATCATTTTCCGGCAGCTTATTCGGCGGCTGTATGTAAGCAGGATAATATTTATTAAGGAATAATTTAAACGCATCAGGCAGATCAAGAATACTGAAATTGCCTGCAATATCTGCTTCAAATTCATTGGAGCGGGCAGTAAGTGTTTTTATTCCATTGATATATTCAGATGAAACGATGAGTGAATCGAATGGGAGCGGATTGCCGTCTTTGGATAAAGAAGCCTCGGTGATGCTTGCATGCCCAAGGAAGTTATCGATGCTGTTGCCCGTGAAGTTGAGGTTGAACTTGCCGGCAAAAGCAAGATCATCTTTTGTCAGGTTCAGTTTTTTGAGATTGGCTTTTTGTACTTCTGCCAGGAAATTAAAAGTGGGCTCCTGTGCATTGTTGAAGTCAATGATCCCGTTCAGGGTCAGTTGCGCTTCCGGATCGTCAATGGATGCCTGCCCATCAAATCTTTTTTTATCCAGTGAGCCTTTCAGTACAATATTGTTGTAGCGATAGCCATTGTAATCAGCAAAGCGGATCTTGCCATCAATATTCGTTTGCAGTGTTTTTATATTGAATCCTCTTCCTTTCACTGATCCGTTGAGAGACACTATACCGATCTTGTCATCTCCCAGGAAATCGCCGAGTTTGAAATAATCGGTGGCAATAGTACCCGAGTAAATGGGTTGCTGCCCTGCAGGCAGTTTCATGTTAAGGTCACTGGTGAGAATGCCCAGGTTGGTCTGAATAGTACCGAATGTTACGAAGTCGCGCACAAAGCCTGTAAAGTTCCCGGTAAAGCGGATAAACTGAAGCTTGCGGAGATCGGGTTGTGTAATGTTACGGATATCGGGTACAAAAGCTACAGCATCATTATACGTGGTCCTGAAATCATTTGCTTTGAAATCAATAAAGGTTTGATTGATATCAGGCAGGCCGGTCATGCTGATATCTCCATTGAGCAATGTATTATTACCGGCCTGTATCACGAGATTGCGGCCATAAAGATCATCCACTGCACCGCGGATCACACCTTTCAGGGTGATATTCTTTTTCCAGGTCTTCATGGCCGGCGCAAAAAAAGCGATATCATCACTGTCAATCTCTGAATTATTAAAGCGGCCCTGCATTCTTACTGCATGGAGAAAATCGTCCATATCGCCAAAACTGGAGAAATGCATGCTGAACTGATCCCGGATAATGCTGTTATTGGTTTTAATGCTGAGCTTATCGAAACTCATTTCCTGCGGAGTGAGTTTTACATTCGCAACCATGTTTTTTACTTCAAAGCCACTGCGTTCTTTGGTTTGAAGGTTTAGTAAAGCTGTGACAGTATCTTTTTCCCAGCGCAGGCCAGTGAAGCTGGTATTGATTTTTCCGAATTCAATATTCTTTCCATCAAAGACACCGGGTACTGGTGTGGTGGCAGTAGAGCTGCCGGTTTTAAAGGTGCCGTTCGTTATTTCCAGTTTATCTGCCTGAATGATCCAGCCTGCGCTGTTCCATTTCAGAGCAGAGTCCGATAATGGTATTGCCGGGTTTTCCTGGTTATTGATGGCTGAAGCGGGTTTGCGGCGGGGATAGTTATACAAACTGAAATAAGGATCAACAATATTGAGCGAGCCAAGGCTGATCGTTTTCTTTGACAGGCTGATGTCTTCTGCATTCAGTGAAAAAGAAGAAAGCCTTACGGTCATATCCTGGCCCAGCCAGGCATCTTTTTTTACGAAAGAAATATTCTTCAGATCGATCTGTTTCAGGTTCAGCTGTGTGCTGCTTTCTGATTTTCCCGAAGAAGGAGAGGAGAAATAATCAATCAGGAACTGATGGTTCCAAACGGAATCGGTGCGTTGCATTTGTATCACTGCATCTGTAAGCCCGATATATTTCAGTTCTATATTTTTTTTGAAGAAAAACCAGTCGGTAATACGCACTCTCACTTCACCGGCATACAGCAAGGTATCCTGGTGCTGGTCTTCCACCAGCACACCCTGCAGGTGCATATTATTGAAAAGGGAAAAATCAACCTTTTTGATCTGGATCCTGGCGTGAAGGTCTTTGGAAAGCCGTTTAGTTACCTGTCCTACGATCCAGTTCTGTCCGAAGGGCGTTTGAATAAAAAGCCAGGCCGCCAGTATTAGTAACAGCAATGACAGAAATACCCAGCCGATTATTTTTTTAAATCTTTTCAGGTAACCGTAAATTAAAAAGTGTAAAAATACGCAATCGCGGCCTCAGGGCAAACTAGATACACATTTATCCTGTTTATTTCCATTAGTAGACTTGGAAATCCCGCAAAGGGTTGATGAAGATGGAAAATATTAGCAGCATATTATTGTTTTGGCTGGCGTAGAGGTCCCACAAAGACAACAAAGACCACAAAGACGAATAAAAACTTTGTTGTCTTTGTGGGACCTGCCTTAAACGCAAGTTCAAAAATTCCACCCTCTCCACAATTTCGCGGGAAAACTTCCAGTAAATTGCTCCAAAAACTGCAGATGAAAAAGCTTCTACTCCTTTTTTCACTTTTCTTTCTCGAAAAAACAATTGCCCAGACCAATACTACCCCCAAAAACAAATATGTACTGGTCATTCATGGTGGTGCAGGTACCATTCTCAAAAGCCAGATGACCCCTGAAAAGGAAAAAGCTTATACAGAATCGTTAAATACAGCCCTGGAAAAGGGGCAGGCCGTTCTGCAAAAAGGAGGTACAGCACTTGACGCGGTAGAAGCAACCGTCCGTTACCTGGAAGACAATCCCCTGTTTAATGCCGGCAAAGGCGCCGTATTCACCAACGAAGGGAAAAATGAGCTGGATGCGGCAATAATGAACGGGCAAACCCTGGCAGCAGGCTCTGTGGCAGGCGTTACCACCATCCGCAATCCCATCTCAGCCGCCCGTGCCGTGATGGAGAAAAGCCCACACGTGATGATGGCGGGAAAAGGAGCTGAAAAATTCGCTGCACAGGAAGGACTGGAAATAGTTGATCCCTCTTATTTCTATACGGAAGACCGCTGGAAGGGTTTGCAGCGGGCAAAAAGGGAGGACTCGCTGAAAGCAAAAAGCTCCGGCTCATTGAAGCAGCCGGAGAATAAGGATTATAAATATGGAACGGTGGGTGCAGTTGCACTTGATCAGTATGGCAATCTTGCAGCTGCCACCAGCACCGGCGGCATGACCAATAAAAAATTCGGCCGCATTGGTGATGCACCTATCATTGGTGCAGGCACATATGCCAATAATGCAACAGTGGCAATAAGCGGCACCGGCTGGGGAGAATACTTTATCCGCCTCGTGATGGCTAAAAGCATCAGCGATATGATGCAATATGGAAAAATGACTTTGAAGCAGGCGTCTGATGAAATGGTGATGAAACAATTGCCGGCATTGGGCGGTGATGGAGGACTGATTGCTGTGGACAGGGAAGGGAATGTGGCCATGCCATTTTGCACAGAAGGAATGTATAGGGGATTTGTGAAGGAAGGAGGGGAAAGAACAGTGAAGATATATAAAGAGTAAACTTCAACTATAAACTTCCTATCTTCCAGATAAAATCTTTGCATGCACAGGTTATTATCTACCTGCATTTTAATCATCTCCATTTCAGCTTCTCTGCAGGCGCAGCGCTTTGGCGGCACGCCTCCGGGTGTGGAATGGAAACAGATCAATACTGATACGGCCCGTATTATTTATCCGGCCGGGCTCGACAGCCAGGCGCAGCGGGTGGCATTGCTGGCGCATTACCAGGCATCGCAGGCTCCGGCTTCTTTGGGAAAACAGGTCCATAAGATCAATATCGTGTTGCAAAACCAGACAACGATCGCGAATGGTTATGTTGGACTGGGACCGTACAGAAGTGAATTCTACTTAACACCTTCTCTGAATAATTTCAACCTGGGCAGTTTATCATGGACCGATCAACTGGCGATACATGAGTTCAGGCACGTAGAGCAGTTCAATAATTTCCGTAATGGCATCAGCAAAGCATTTTATTACCTGTTTGGAGAGGAAGGGCTTGCACTGGCAGTGAATGCTTCAGTACCCGACTGGTTCTATGAAGGCGATGCAGTGTATAATGAAACCGTGTTGTCAAAGCAGGGCAGGGGTAGGTTGCCTTTATTTCTGAATGCTTATCCAGCCCTCTGGCGAGCAGGTAAGCAGTATTCCTGGATGAAGCTGCGCAATGGATCATTGAAAGATTATGTTCCCGATCATTACAATCTTGGTTACCTGCTGGTGAATTACGGGTATGAAAAGTATGGACTTGATTTCTGGGGCAAGGTAACCCATGATGCTACGGCATATAAAGGATTGTTTTATCCTTTTCAAAAGGCGATAGAGAAATACAGCGGAGTGTCTTATCCTGTGTTCAGGGAAGCAGCTTTTAATTATTACAAAAAAGATACGGCCGGCAGTGGTTTGCCTGCTGCAGTATTGCCGGTGAATAAAAAAGTGGTAACAGACTATTTATACCCTTATATCATTTCTCCGGATTCATTGTTGTATTTAAAGACGGCGTATAATAAACGCCCGGCTTTTTTTATAAAAGATAAAAATGGAGAGCACCGGTTGCGGACAAGGGATATTTCAGTGAATGACCAGTTTGCTTACCGCAATGGCAAGATCGTGTATGCTGCCTATGAAAATGATCCGCGCTGGAGATGGAGGGATTATAGTGTGATCAAAGTGCTGGATATACATAGCAGGCAGCAGAAAACGATCACGCATAAAACAAAATACTTTTCACCTGATATTTCGCCGTCAGGACTTAAAGTGGTGACAGTGTATGCCGGCCTCAATGGCCGCAGTGAATTGCATGTGCTCGATGCTATAACAGGCAACAAAGAAACAGTGATCAGCGCTACGGATATCGGCTTGTTTACCGATCCCAAGTTCGTGACTGAAGATTCTGTTATTTCAGCGGTGCGATTGACAGATGGAAGAATGGCCCTGGCTGTTTCCAGTGTATCAGGAGGCAGCACAGTGAGATTGACACCTCCTTCTTTCAATGTGATTGGTTTTCCCTGGGTGAATAAAGGCACTGTTTATTTTACTGCATCATATAAAGGGCGCGACAATGTATTTTGTGTTGACTGGAAGGATAAACAGATCTACCGTATCAGCAACTGGCCATTGGGTGATTACTTTGCCAATGCGGCCGGAGGCAAACTGGCCTGGTCATCTTTCACCGCAGAAGGCTTCCAGTTGCAGCAGTCAGATGAAACTTCTCTTGTCCGCGAGCCGGTAACGGCCCTGGAAGTGCAGGAACTGCAACCGGCTTATCCCGTAGCTCATGCAAGTGAAATAAAGGAAGTAGTGCCAGGTGAATTGCCATCGCGGTATTTTCCCAGCAACAAGTATAAGAAAGGAACAAGGTTGATCAATTTTCATAGCTGGCGTCCTTACTATGAAGATCCTGAATTCACTTTTTCGCTGTATGGTCAAAACGTGCTGAACACACTGGAAACGCAGCTGTATTATTTGTATAATGAAAATGACCGTACGAGTGCAGTGGGAGCGAGTGCCACATTCGGTCAGTGGTTTCCTTATCTCAGCATCGGTTCGCAATACACATTCAACAGAAGTGTGGCAGTTGGTAATAAGCTGAAGCAATGGGCGCAACTCGATTCACGGGTTGGGCTGAGTATTCCATTGAGCTGGACAAGCGGGCGGACGCATAAGCAATTCATAGCCGGTACAAATTATTTCTACCGCAATGATTTCAACAAAGGCGTTTATAAAGATTCATTCGTACAAAACAATTTCAGTTATCTCCATCATTACCTGCAATGGACGCAGCAGGTGGAAACAGCACCGCAACATATTTTCCCAAGGTTAGGGTACAACCTGTCTGCCGAATACAGGCATGCGATCAGTAAATATGACAGCTGGCAATGGCTGGGTGGCGCTTCATTGTATCTGCCGGGATTTCTTCCTGCACACAGTATTGTTGTATCAGGAGGCTACCAGGAAACAGACACATTGTACGCACTGTTTGGCAACAGGATGGCTTATTCCAGGGGATATAATGAAGCATACTTTGCGCGGATGTGGCGCACTTCTGTTAACTATCATTTCCCCTTGTTGTATCCCGACTGGGGATTTGCCAATATTTTATATTTCAAACGTATCCGTGGCAATGGGTTTTATGATCTGACAAGAGTGTATTCGAGAGATAAAACCGCAACAGCCGATCAGCGCAGTGTTGGTGGTGAATTATTTTTTGATACGAAATGGTGGAATCAGTATGAACTAACTTTCGGGCTCCGTGTCAGTCATTTGCTCGACAGGGATTTTTATACGGGAAGAAAGGGATCTACCGTGTTTGAGTTTATTATGCCGGTGTCTATTTTTCCAAGATAAGAGATGGCCGGCTGTAAAGGGTAACCGGCCATCCGTTATTGAGCAAAGCTCCTTTGCTTAAGCACTTTTCAGTTTCCCAACCAGCGCCACATATTCCTCCATTGCCGCTTCCTTCGTTTTGCCTTTTAAGCCTGACCATGCTTCATATTTGGCTTTGTTGACAAAATCAAAAGGATTGGAAGGAGGATCTGTGTTTACATCCCCTTCCGTGGCTTGCTTATAGAGGGAGTATAGTTGCAATAAAGTATCGTTGCTTGGTTTTTCAGACAGTGTTTTACTGTCTGCCGCAGCTTTTTCAAATTGTTCTTTCAGTTCCATGATTATCGTTTTTACAGTAGCAGTTTTTATTTTGTCAGTTCTTCTACAACATGTCCTACGTTTCCATTGGGCATTTGAATGCGCAATAACGCAGCGATGGTAGGAGCAATATCCGTCATATAAGTTTCGCGGTTGGTTTTACCAGGTTTCACTTTCCATCCAAACCACACGAGAGGAATATGAGCATCATAAGGGTTCCAGGTGCCATGCGTAGTGCCTTTATATCCGCCATCGAACCATTGCGGCATGAAGACGAATTGTATGTCGCCGCTCAGTTTTTGGTTATAACCATTGGTTACTCTTTCTTTAATAGTATTAGGCAAAGTCGTTTCTGCCAACTCATGCAGGTCAAAAGCGCTCATGATGGCGGGATGGTGAGCGAGCTCATTGATCGCCCATTTTTTTACCTCTTCCCGGTCAACTTTATTTGCATCCAGTACAGTATAATTAAGATAAAGCTGGTAGTTCATCACCTGCTCTATTGCATTTTTTACACCGAATTTCTTTTCTGCATTTTCGTTCAGCCATTTCCTGATCTCCAGGTCATCAAAAGCACCAGCAGGTATTTTATTTTCCTTCATGAATTCGGGTATATGTGCAGCACCATGATCTGCTGTAAGAAAAACGAGGTACTGACCCTTGCCCAGCTTTGTATCGAGGAAATTAAAAAATGCAGCTATCTCTTTATCCAACCGCAGGTACACATCTTCCACTTCTATGGAGTTGGGACCAAAAGCATGACCGATATAATCGGTAGAAGAGAAACTGAGCGCCAGGAAATCGGTAGCGCCTCTTTGCCCCAGTTGCTCACCATCCACAGCAGCTTTGGCCAAGTCAAAAGTGTACGTGTTGCCATAAGGCGTGCTGCGGAATGTTTCGTATTTATTATTGGTGACAGAAGCGGTGATATGAGGGAATGTATTGTCTTCTCCCTGCAAGTTCACTTCATAAGGTTTGTTGTCTTCTGTACTTTGTTTGTAGGTGTTGATAGGATAAAGCGTATTCCAGTTTTGCTGAAGATATTGATCAGGCAGTTTTTTATCATTGATCTTTTTTACCCAGGCCGGCAGTTCATCCATATAATAAGTGCTGGTGATCCATCCGCCGCTGCTGTTGTCGAACCAGTAAGCCGCATTCGCTGAATGTCCTGCAGGTAAAATAGCGCCACGGTCTTTCAATGCAATGCCAATGCTTTTGCTGTTGAAATTGGTAGCCAGTCTCAATTCATCGGTGATAGTGGTGGTCCACATATTGCGCGGCGACATTTTACCGGCCGAAGAATTGCTGCCCACTGCTTTTACTGTACTATCGTCTGTGCAATACCAGGACCTTTTCAGATCGCGGCGGTACCAGTTATTACCGATGATGCCGGTGATAGCAGGCACTGAACCGGTGTAAACAGATGTATGGCCTGCGGCAGTATAAGTGGGTGTATAAGGAATAAAAGTGTTCTCACAACTGAAACCCTGGTTCAGCATACGCTTAAAACCATCAGGCGAGTAACGGTCGTAATACCGGTAAAGATAATCCCAGCGCATCTGGTCCACTACAATACCCACAACCAGTTTGGGTTTTTGAAGGGTCTGCGCGAAGATGATGTTGTTGCAAAAAAGTAAGAACGAGATAATCAGAGTCGTCAACCGGAGCATAGGTAATACTGTTTTTCACAAAAGTAGGGGATTGTGAGGGAGTTGAAGAAGGGTAATGTAATGGTAATATGGCCAGCTATTGAACATTGAAAATTGAGCGTTGAATATTGAATATTTCTACAAAAGACAATAAAAAGAATGTTCAATAATCAATATTCAACGCTCAATTTTCAAAATGCCGGTTTGCGGCCATTAGCCTCCGGTAGGAAAAAGCAGCTATCAGCGAAAGCCCTCCAGCTATCCACCACAGCAGGTTGAAGCCATGGTACTGGGCCAACTGAGCGCCGCCCATAGGACCAAGCGTTTGAGCCGCAGACCAGGCCATTACATAAAGGCCGGCATACTGGCCTCGGTTGGAGGATTGTGTACGGGCAATCCAATAGGTGTTCATAAATGGCATGGCGAATATTTCACCAAAAGTGATAATAACGATCATAAGGAGTGCCATCAGCATACCCGGACCAGGAATGTTCAGCAGCCAGAAAGAAAAACCAGCCAGCATTACGCCGGTCGTGATATAGAAAAGATTGTTTCTTTTTCCTTCCAGTTTGTATACCATCACCATTTCAATCAATGCAATGATGACACCGTTGATAGCCATCAGGAAACCGATATAAGGTTCTGAAAGATGCAGGTCCTTTCTGAAATAAACAGGGAGATTGGTGAATATCTGGAAAAAGCAAGCTGCAAACAGCATGGTGATACCGATAAATACCAGGTAGGTTTTATCACGATAAGCAGATACCACAGGTTTTTCAACTGCTGATTTGGTTGAAGATGGTTCCTGCTTCACGGGCTTAAGCATAGCCCACAGTAATAAAGCTGCTGCGATATTGGTAGAGCCATCCACCCAAAACAATAATTCATAATTGATCTTTGCCAGTATACCACCCATAGCACTTCCGACTGCCCACCCAATATTGATCGCAAGACGGTTCAATGCATAAGAACGGGTGCGGTTCTCTTCTTTGCTGTAAAACGCCACGGCTGCTGAATTGGCCGGACGGAATGCTTCACCTACAAAGCTCACCAGGAAAGTGAAAAGGCAGATAAGCGGATATGTTTTTACCTGGCCAAGTATCATAAACAGGATACCGCCACCAATAAGTGTGATCAGTTGCACAGGATAATACCCGATCCTGTCAGTAAGCTTTCCTCCACACCATGCACCGGTGAAAGCGCCAAATCCGAATAAACCAAAAACAAAACCGGCCTGCCCGATGCTGTATCCCATTTCAGGACTGGTGAGATAAAGCGTCATGAAAGGCACTACCATTGTACCGCTTCTGTTGATCAGCATCACCAGCGACAGCAGCCAGGTTGACCTGGACAGACCTGTATAAGCATTACGGTATGTTTGAGCAGTGGCTTTGAGCATGGGTGCGAAGGTAAAGGCAATGCTAAAGAAAGGAGGGGGCCACTTGCGACGGATTAAAGCCATATCCGGCAATCAAAGGAAATTTTTTATTGGGGATAAATGCTCCGGAGTGAGAAGTTGCTTCGGAATTTTCCGGTAAACCGTGAATTTGTTAAGTATTTAAAATCAGCATATTGTAATGCGTTTTTGAGGCAAGCCCCATTTCTCCCCGGTAGATTTTCCCTGTTAAACTACTATTGCAGAAACTTCAGCGGCAATGTATTTTGTGACAAATTCAATGGTATGACAAAAACCAGCTTATTCGCCAAAGTATTCCGTTACGTACTTTTTGCTACTGTATTTACTTTGTACCTGCTGTTGTTGTAAGTATAAAGTTAGCCGGAATAAAAAATTGCCGGGATTTTCCCTGGTGCAAGAGCTGTACGCCCCGCGCACAGCTTTTTGTTTTTCCGCCGTCCTACCTTTGCATCATGTACAGCAAGCAGGAAGCCTCTTTGATCCGTAAAGATTTCTGGACAAGCTTTGGATTATATATGCGCCCTTTGGCAGGGGCAGATGGTGAGCCGGTAAACTGGCTCAATTATAAAACCGGCATCAAACATTTTTATTTCCGCATGGATGCCAATAATAAATCAGCCTCCATTGCTATTGAACTCCGTCATCCCGGCAATGAATTGCGCCAGCATTATTTTGAACAACTGCAACAACTCCGCCCAATGCTTGTACAGGAGACAGGCGAAGAATGGGAGTGGGAGCTGAATAGTTTCG
>CBHEUU010000047.1:0-13773 GCA_965990355.1 uncultured Chitinophagaceae bacterium | reverse complement strand
TCAACAGCTGCATCAAAATTCTGGGAGAATGGTACAGGGGTAGGATCGCATACAGTAACGAACTGCACAGGACCTTCCCACATACTAAGATCACCGCCACCACAATCTGATCTTACCCATAAGAAATAATTAGTGCCTCCTGTAAGTCCTGATGCAGTAGCATTCAATACACCAGCTGCAGTGGTACCGGTAGCTTCAAGCCCTGAGGCTCCGCTTCCGCCATCACCGAATGTTCTTATCTCCCATATATAGCCATTGGAAGGATTGGTGCCGGAAGCTTCCCAACTGATCAGTTCCTCTGTTGGAGAACTGGGAAGAGCTTTCAGGCCATGCGGCGGTATACAGGAAGGAGGAGCAGTGATCAATAAACCATAATCCTCTGTTTCACCAAATGAATAGATCGTTTGGCAGGGGTCATCACTATTTATATCAAAGAATGGATCAGTGTCACCAAATTTTATCCTTAAACGTGTATTGCCAAGTGTAGCGGTAGCCGGCACCTGGAAGGTGATCTGGTAAGGGGAAGTATTTCCGTCTTTGATACCCACCAGTTCTCCCACATCATTAAAATCACCATCCTGGTTAAAGTCGGCAAATACATAAGCCACATCAGTACTATACCAGTCAGAAACGCCTTTTTCAATTACCACTTTAACGAACTGGCCCTGGAACACCGTAGCCACGTTTGTAGAAACATAATTGCTATAGGTAGTTGCATCAGTACTATTGCTTATTCCACCTGTGATGGTCACATTACCTATATATTCAAAGTCTGCACTTTCTGATCCTGTTTCGCAGTAGCAATCCGCTACTGCATTAATACCTACCAGGATTGAAGTAGAAGGTTCGCTTTGACTGCTGCAGGTAATAATGCGGCGGTAATGCGTAGCTACTGTTTGAGTGGCTGTATAAGATTTCGCATTGGCGCCCGGAATATCAGTCCAGGTAGTGCCATCAGGTGAAGACTGCCACTGATAGGTCAACCCGGTTCCGAAAGTAGAACCTGTAACGGTGAGCGGGAAAGGAATATTGGGACATACATTTCCTGAAGGTCCCTGAACAGTACCGCCACCCGGAGGCGCAATACAGGCCGGTGGATCTGAAACAACCAATATATAATCTTCTGCCTGGCCAAAACCTGCTGTGTTGCAGGGCAGGGCTGAAAAAGCAAATTTTTTGATCACCCTCATCCGTGTATTACCAGTGGTAGCACTGACAGGGATCTCTATATCTGCCACAGCCTGTATTCCATCTGCACCGGTT
Organism: uncultured Chitinophagaceae bacterium; assembly: GCA_965990355.1. Classification (GTDB taxonomy): domain Bacteria; phylum Bacteroidota; class Bacteroidia; order Chitinophagales; family Chitinophagaceae; genus Terrimonas_A. Next base: position 12,510 of record CBHEUU010000047.1, on the reverse strand, counting down.
GAGTTCTCGATATTGCCTATAAAATAATGTTCGCCTGCGTCGTCAAAATCGAGATCCTGGTTCCAGTCAATATACACATCTACGAAAGTGAGGTAATTACCATTTGTATTACCCTCTACCGTCATGGTATAAGTCTGTTCTTTCAATACCGGAGTGGTAATGCTGGTAAAGTCCTGATAAGCCGGCTGGCTCAGCGCGGCAGAAGTTGCATTATTGATCGTATTGAACTTTACCAATGTGATTGGTTCCACATTAGCAGTGGGGAATGTAATAGAGCAATACTGCGCAAAAGAGTATTGCGTTGCCGCCAAAAAAAATAATAAAGTAAGGGCAAGAAAGTAGAATTTTCTCATACGCAGGTTTTGGGTAATTGGTTGGTATATGCAGTAGTATTCGGGAATACTTGTCTGAAAGATATTTATTTTTTTGTTCAGAACAATTTTTGGTTGTTATTTTCTTTTGTCTTGCTCAGTTGCAGGAATATGCGGTAAATACTTGTTTCCTAGTGGGTTTTATACGAACGAAGAAGGCGCAACATCACCGTTGCGCCTTCTGTGCTCATAGCAGCTCATCTGAATAAATAACACTATTTAATCTGCTTCAATATCTCTTCAATAGCCTTGTCCAGTTGCGGATCACGGCCATTCAGCTTATCCTCAAATGAATTAATAACAAGTATATCCGGCTGCACACCACTCATCTCGAGGTCTTTTCCTTCCAGGCTGTAACAACCCCAGCTGGGCATACGCACAGAAGAGTTGTCTACCAAACCCACACCACTGGTGAAAATGATCCAGCGGTAAGTGCTATTTCCAACGATCTGGCCCAGCTTCAGGGCTTTAAAGCCTTGTGAAGTCATTTCCGCGTCACTAAGTGATTGCTCATTGATGAGCAGGATGATCGGCTTGTCGGCTGGTGCAAAATTGGATTGCGGTGATAAACCACCCTGACGGTATTTCCATTTCAGGTAGGTTTTCTGTGAAAGGAATTTCAGCACATCATCATGCACATTACCTCCGGTGTTGTAACGGAGATCGAAGATCAGCGCATCTTTTTTATTCAATTCTTTTGTCATGTCGATGATGAATTGCTCCAGTTCTCCCTGCCCCATGTTCTTCATATATCCATAAGCGATCCTGCCTTTGCCTTTTTCATCCACGCGTTGCTGGTTCTTATCTATCCATTCATCATACAGGTTGTTGAACAGGCTTGATTGCGGGTGCAGTTTTACACTTACCGGCTGACCCTGCCTGCTGAATTCCAGCCGCATTTCCCTGTCTGCTGAAGGACGGGTAAAATAAAAACTGCGGTCTTTATTGGTTTCAACAGGTTCACCATTCACTTTGGTAAGCACATCACCCGGGCGGATATCAATTCCTTTTTTATCAGCAGCTGAGCGCTTCATGATATACTTCACTGTATAAGGCGATGCATCATCGAAGATGATGCCTGTTTCCATAGTGCTATTGGTCAGTGCTATGGTTTCATCCGTTCCGAAAGTGCCAAAGCCCTGGTGAGATGAATTCAGCTCTCCCAACATATCATTCAGCAATATCCGCAGATCAGCCCTGTTGTTTAAATAGGGAATGAACTGCCTGTAGTATTGCTTTGTTTTTTTCCAGTCAATTCCATGAAACTTATCATCATAATAATTCTCTTCCATCTGCGCCCAGGTTTCTTCAAACATCTGACTGAACTCTGCAGAAAGATTGCGGCGGAAAGTGAAGCTGGTTGATATGGGATCAACGCGATTGAGATCAAGATTCAGTTTATTGATCGTTCCATTCAGCAGCACATATAATTTCTCACCGGATTCAGTAATGCCTCCTATTCCGCCATCTGCCACTTTTTCTGTTTTATCCTGCTCAAATGGCTCCTGCACGGTTTTCCATAAAGCAGCGCGTCCTTCTCCATGGTTGCTTTGATATACTACGATGGTTTTCTCCCCTTTCTGATACACACCGATAAGGAACTGGGCTCCTGAAAAAGGGCCTATCTGTTCTATCCTGTCCATGATCCCATCTGTATCGATAGTGATGGTTTTAGCAGGCGGCGTCGCTGCTGTTGCTTTCTTCGTAGTATCCTTTTTTGCTGCCGTATCCTTTTTCTCTTCTTTGAAAAGCTCATCAAACTTATCGATGCGGAAAGGTTCATCCAGTTTTTCCAGTGCTATCCTGTATACTTTGGCATTGGCCATTCCGAATGGATAAGATGGCCTTAAACGCTGAGAAGTAAAATAGATATACTTACCATCCGGCGACCATACAGGATCAGCTTCTGTAATGTCTGTATTGGTAATGTTGGTCGATTTATTTTCCTTCAGATTATAAACATACAGGTCGCGTTCAAAATTCTTATACACGGTGAACACCACATATTCATCATTAGGCGAAAAAACTGGCTCGCTGTTCTGAAAGCCCCAGATCTCTTCTTTCGCGATGGTTTTGCTTTCCCCAGTTTTTATATCGAGCAGGCGCACTTCATCACGGCCACTTAAATAAACGGCCTTGTCTCTTTTTTTATTCAGTGTTATATCGCGATTGTTCCTGGTATCCCTGGTCAGTTGCTTTATGGAGCCTTTGCCATCTGCACTTACGGTATACCAGTTGGTATAGCCATCGAATGTCTGGTTAAACAAAAGCGTTTTGTTGTCGCTGGTCCATTTCACTTCGCGTACACGCTCGGCTGATCCTCTCTTAATCTGCTTAATGAACTTGCCTTCAATATCGCTTACAAACAGTTCGCCTCTTGAAACAAAAGCCAGTTTCTTATTATCCAGCGACACATCAAAAGCAGAAATATTTCCTTTTATATCAAAGTCTTTGTCCTTTGGCAGGATATTATTGCGGACAATGGCGATATCCAGTTTGTTTTCCTTACCGCTTTTTACATCATACAACCATAACTGGTAATCTTTTTCAAACACGATGGTTCCACCCTGCGCATTTACCATAGGGGTTTTAATGGAAGAACTGAACCTGGTCAAAGCTTTCTTCTTACTATTTTCCAGTGTATATAAATTATACTCACCGTTGGCTTCATCTGAAATGAAATAGATCTTGCCATTGCGGTCAATAGTAGCGCCAAAGTCTTTCCCTTCCCAGTCAGTGTATTTTTTGTATTGTTGGGTTTGGGGATTGTAGGATTGTATATCAGGATTGAATGGTCCTTTGTAACGTTTTCTTTGCGCCTGGTTGGAACTTTCCCAGGTATCATTAAAGAAGATCTCACCGGAAGAAGGATGTTCCAGGAGATTATGATCAAACAGGAAGAAATAATTTCCTAAAACACGCCTCGGTGTGCCGCCGCTTGCTGCCACTTTAAAGCCAGACACCTGGCCCATCCGGCCGCTATTGAAATAAATGGATTTGGAATCCCAGCTCCAGCTGGTTACTTCATCATTGCTGCTATGATAAGTGATCTGTGTAACCTCACCGCCATTCACCGGCACAATAAAAACATCAGCATTACCATACTGGCGGCCGGTAAAAGCGATCCATTTACCATCGGGTGATACACGGGGACTGGTTTCATAACCCTGCATGGCAGTGAGGCGGGTAGCCTGTCCGTCTTTTACGGATGCTTTCCAGAGGTCGCCTTCAAAACTGAAGATCACCGTTTGTCCATCCGGTGTAAGGCAGGGGTTCGATAAAAAATGGGCAGACGGCTCCTGTGCAAAAAGCCGTGCCGTGCAGCATAGCACGGCCAGTGAAAAGATTTTTTTCATGGAAAACTTTTTAGTTGCTGAATGTACAACCAAAAGGAATTCAGAAATTACCGCACATAAAAAATGTTGCCGGCTGGCGGTTATACCACCACATTCACCATCTTTCCTTTCACAAATATGATCTTCTTGGGAGCTTTTCCCTCCAGCCATTTTTGCACTACTTCATTTTCCAGGGCCAGCTTCTCCACTTCAGCAGGCGTGGCTTCAAGGGAAATGTTCATGGTAGTGCGCAGCTTGCCATTTACTGACACAGGATATTCCTTACTGCTTTCCTTCACGTATTTTTCTTCAAAAACAGGGAATGCCGCATCCAGTACACTGCCTTCATTGCCCAGTTGTTTCCAAAGCTCTTCAGCAATATGCGGGGCATAAGGTGTCAGCAATATCAACAGGGGTTGCAGTATTTCTTTTTTGTGGCAATCCAGGTCATTCAATTCGTTCACAGCAATCATAAAGCCGCTGACGCCTGTGTTGAAGCTGAAGCGTTCGGTTGCTTCTTCAATCTGGCGGATGGTTTTATGCAGCACTTTCAATTCGGCATCGGTTGCTTTTTCTTCTGTCCATACTTTGCCTTTTATTTCATCATAAAAAAGCCGCCATAATTTTTTCAGGAAGCGGTGAACGCCTTCAATGCCTTTGGTATCCCAGGGTTTGCTCATTTCAACGGGACCGAGGAACATTTCGTACATGCGGAAGGTATCAGCGCCGTATTTCTGAACAAGATCATCAGGGTTGACAGTGTTGTACTTTGATTTGGACATTTTTTCTACTTCCGCATCGCAGATGTATTTGCCGTCTTCAAGTATAAACTCTGCATTTTTATATTCATCGCGCCAGCTCTTAAACTCATTTATATCCAGTTCCACCCCATCAACGATATTTACATCAACGTGGAGAACATCTACCTTATCCTGTTTCACACCATATGTTCCGTCTTCATTCAGCAATCCTTTTGATACAAATGTATTGGTGCCATTGATCCTGTATACAAACCGGCTGCTACCCTGTATCATCCCTTGGTTGATCAGTTTTTTGAATGGCTCATCATGACTGATATATCCAAGATCATACAATGCTTTTGTCCACATGCGGCTATACAGCAAATGACCTACAGCATGCTCGGTACCGCCGATATAAATATCCACCTGCCCCCAATAATCAGACGCTTTGCGGTCGCAAAACACTTCTTCATTATTCGGATCCATATACCGCAGGAAATACCAGCTGCTGCCGGCATACCCGGGCATGGTATTCGTTTCAAGATGCTGCGATGTCCATGCAGGAATATTGGCCAGCGGACCTTCACCTTCCGGACCGGGTTTATAAGAATCCACATGCGGCAATTGCAGCGGCAATTCTTTTTCATCCAGCGGATAAGCAATCCCATCAATCCATTTAATGGGAAATGGCTCACCCCAGTAACGCTGCCGGCTGAAAGCAGCATCCCGCATTTTATAATTCGTTTTTCTTGTGCCAATGCCTTTCTTCTCCACTTCCTTAATGGCCACTTCCAGTGCATCCCTCATCACCAGCCCATTGAGGAAACCGGAATTTTGCAATATGGCATCTTTGGTAGGGTTGGCTTCGTCACCTTTATAATAAGAACCGATGATATTGGTGATCGGTATATTAAAATGCCTGGCAAACTTATGGTCACGCTCATCACCGCAAGGCACCGCCATGATAGCACCCGTACCATATCCAGCCAGTACATACTCAGAGATCCAGATAGGGATCTGTCGTCCGTCAAAAGGATTCTCCGCAAAAGCACCGGTAAACACACCGCTGATCTTTTTCTCCGCCATACGTTCCCGCTCACTCCTGCTTTTCACATACGTGATATACTCTTCCACTGCTTTGGCCTGTTCCTGCGTAGTGATCTGGTCAACCAGTTCATGCTCGGGAGCAATTACCATAAAGTCAACACCAAAAATGGTATCGGGCCGGGTTGTATAAACTTTCAGTTTGCTGCTCACTCCCGACTCCTGGCTCACGACTCTGAATTCAATCTCCGCTCCGCTTGATTTACCGATCCAGTTCGTTTGCATTTCCTTCATCGCTTCGCTGAAGTCGATTCTTTCCAGTCCTTCCAGCAAGCGGTCAGCATACTCCGTGATGCGGAGATACCATTGACGCAATTTCTTTTTTACAACAGGATAACCGCCGCGTTCACTCACGCCATTCACCACTTCATCATTGGCCAGCACAGTGCCCAATGCCTCGCACCAGTTCACTTCACCATAGCCGCAATAGGAGAGGCGATAATTCATCAGCACATCCATTTTCTGTGCGGTATCGAAATTCTCCCACTGATCGGCGGTGAACTTCAAAGAAAGGTCGCCGGGGCATGGATGATTTTTGTTTCCTTCTTTTTCAAAAGCTGCTGTGAGCACGGATATTCTTTCAGTCCTGCGTGTTTGGCGGTTGAAAAAGGAGTCAAATAATTGCAGGAAGATCCATTGAGTCCATTTATAGTAGCCGGCTTCACTGGTATTCACTTCACGGCTCCAATCGAAGCAAAAGCCGATATTGTTCAATTGCGATTTGAACGTAGCGATATTGTTCCGGGTAGTTACGGCGGGGTGCTGACCTGTATCCAGGGCATATTGTTCTGCAGGTAATCCAAAACTGTCGAACCCCATGGGATGAAGCACATTGAATCCTTTCAGCCTTTTATAGCGGCTGAAGATATCGGAAGCGATATAGCCCAGCGGATGGCCCACATGAAGGCCGGCCCCACTGGGGTAGGGGAACATGTCAAGCACATAGTATTTGGGCTTCCTGCTTTCATTTGAAACACGGTATGCATTCGTCTCTTTCCAATGCTGCTGCCATTTCTTTTCAATAGCCCTGAAATTGTATTCCATCCTGTTGTTGTTAATTTAATTGCCCGATAGTTTTAACAAATATCTTATTCCCAATGGCAATATAGACTGTTTGCAACCGTTTAAAAGGGGCAGCAAAAATACTGATTATAGGTCTTAAATTGGTTATTTTTGCAATACCTGCTTCAGCTCAGGGCCTCTCCTGGAAGTTGGTTAACCCATTCATTTCAAAATTCTATGCTATGGCCAAATCCGGCAAAGCTTCTATCAAAAGAGGCAAACCCTCGTATTTTATGTCCATTCTGGGCGTTACACTGGTTTTATTCCTTCTCGGCATCATTGGCTGGTTAGTGATCAATGCCAATAAACTCGGCAATTACTTCAAGGAAAGTGTGGAGCTACGGGCCGAACTCAGAGGTGATCTCAACCCGGCTGACAGCACTGCCCTCATGCAATATATTTCTGCGAAACCTTATGTGAAGTCCATAGAATTCATCACCAAGGAGCAGGCGAAAAAAATCTACCTGGGTGATGGCAACGAAAACTGGGACAAAGTGCTGGATGCAAATCCCTTGCCCAACAGCATCAATTTCAAGGTAAAAAAGGAGTATATGAATATAGACTCCCTTAATCTTATCCAGTCAGACCTGCAGCAGCAGACCTATATCGCTGAAGTGGCTTACCCGCAGGCCCTGGTCGACAACCTTAATAAAAACGTAAAGCGGATCAGCATTATCCTCCTGGCTGTAGCCATTATCCTGGCCCTGGTTGTGATCATCCTGATCGATAATACCATCCGCCTGGCCATGTTCAGCAACCGCTTCCTTATCAAAACCATGCAGATGGTGGGGGCCACGCGCTGGTTCATTGCCAAGCCGATGAATATCAGGGCTATTATCAATGGCGCCATCAGTGGTATTATCGCCATTGCCGCCGTTATCCTGGTGATCATGGTTGCCGAGCGGATCCTGCCGGAAATGAAAGCCATTCATGACAATACCACCCTGGCCCTCCTGTTTATCGGGCTTATCATCCTCGGCATTTTCATTACCCTGTTCAGCACCCATCGCAGCGTGCTGAAATACCTGAAAATGAAGCTGGACGATCTTTATTGAGCCATAGGCTGCGACCAGGAGCCCAATAAAGACTTTTTCCTATATTGCAGACCCAAATTGAACAGAAATGGCTGAAAATAAAACGGTTTCTTCTTCCTCATCACCCAGTGTTTTTTCAAAAGACAATTACACCTGGATGGCAATCGGGCTGGCAGTTATTGCAATCGGCATGTTCCTGATGGCCGGCGGAAGAAGTGATGATCCAAAGGTTTTTGATCCAAAACAGGTGTACAGCACAACTCGTATCACAGTTGCACCAGTGCTTATTCTGGCAGGATTGGTGATTGAGATCTATGCCATCTTTAGAAAACCAAAAGCTAAACAAGGCTAAACAAATTGATGGAACGATAATTTTTTAAGGTGATGCAGGAAATGTGTCACCTTATTTTTTATTCAATTCGCGCCATTAGCGTTCATTCGCGCAATTAGTATTTCATATTTCAACCTCTCCTTATGAGTATTATTGATGCCATTATCATCGCTATCGTGGAAGGGCTTACAGAGTTCCTGCCCATTTCTTCCACTGCCCACATGAAGTTTACCAATCCTTTGCTGGGCGTTTCACCAAGTCCATTCGGCGATATGTTTGAAGTAGTGATACAACTGGCAGCCATTCTTGCTGTGATCGTGCTTTACTGGAAAAAGTTTTTTGATTTTAAACGCATCAATTTTTATATCAAGCTTATCATCGCTGTAATACCAGCTCTTGTATTCGGTTATTTATTAAAGAAGCATATTGATGAAGCTTTGGGCAATCTTGTATTTATCGCCTGGGTGATGATCATCGGCGGAGTAATATTATTGTTCGTTGACCGCTGGTTCAATAAGCCACAGATTTTTTCAGAAGAAAACATCAGTCCTAAAACTTCTTTTATTGTCGGTTGTTTTCAGGTATTATCGATCGTTTTTCCTGGTCTTAGCCGCAGTGCTGCCACTATCATCGGCGGCATGAGCCAGAAGCTGAGCAGGAGTGCTGCGGCTGAATTTTCTTTTTTCCTGGCAGTACCTACCATGCTGGCGGCTTCTGTAAAAAGTTTCTGGGACACTTACCAGGAACACCCGGAAGTGATAGCGAAAGACAATATGATGACCTTATTAATAGGAAGCCTGGTTGCTTTTGTAGTCGCTCTGCTGGCGATCAAGTTTTTTATCGGGTTCTTAAAAAAATACGGGTTCAGGGTTTGGGGTATTTACAGAATTATTGTGGGGTTGATTATGTTGCTGCTGTTGTGGAAGGGGATCATTTAAAGCAAGAATTTGGACATTGAATATTGAACATTGATTATTGAATATTTGGCGAGAACAATACTCAATAATCAATGTTCAATATTCAATCCTCAACAATATCCTTAATTCTTATTTTTAATGCTAAACGACTGCTTATGCAAACCGCTTCAAAAAAAGTAGTGAATGGATGGGCAATGTATGATTGGGCGAATTCGGTTTATAACCTGGTTATCACTACTTCCTTTTTTCCGATCTATTTCCTGGCAGTCACCGGCGGTGGCGATGGCAATCATCGTGTAAAATTCCTGGGCCGCAGTTTCGTCAACTCTTCTTTGTATGATTATATACTGGCAGCTTCTTACCTGCTAATATCTCTTTTATATCCTATACTTACTTCCATTGCCGATACAAGGGGTAATAAAAAGAATTTCATGCGCTTCTTTTGCTATATGGGCGCATTCGGCTGCAGCATGCTTTTCTTTTTTGAAAAAGATACTCTTAGCCTAGGTATTATTGCCTTTATGCTGGCAGCTATGGGATGGGCAGGCAGCCTGGTATTTTACAATGCCTATCTTCCTGAAATTGCCGCACCAGCCGACCAGGACAGGATCAGTGCACGTGGGTTTTCATTTGGATATATAGGCAGTGTATTGATGCAGATCGTTGGCTTTGTACTGGTAACTGTAATGGATGCAGGCATTGCCACACGCATCACTTTTCTGCTGGTTGGTTTCTGGTGGTTTGGCTTTGCACAGATCACATTTGCACGGCTACCTAAAGCCATTATTCAACGGCCTCAAAGAGGAAATGTTTTCAAGGATGGCTTTGCAGAAATAAAAAAAGTATATAGCCAGGTGAGGAAAATGCCGGTATTAAAAAGATTTCTGCGTGGTTTCTTTTTTTACAGCATGGGTGTACAAACCGTTATGCTGGCAGCCACTTTGTTTGGCAGCAAGTTGTTGAAATTGCCCGACGATAAACTGATCATTACAGTAGTGGCCATTCAATTGGTAGCAATCATAGGCGCATGGAGCATGTCCAGGCTCTCCACCAGGTTTGGCAACCTCAAAGTGCTGATGGCGGTTATTCTTTTCTGGATAGTGATCTGCGTGGCGGCTTATTACACTGCTTCGCTGGCGGAACAGGGTGTGAATACAGAATATTATTTCTACCTGCTGGCTGTTGGTGTTGGACTTGTAATGGGAGGTATTCAATCGCTAAGCCGTTCCACCTATTCCAAATTAATGCCCGAAACAAAAGACACTGCTTCATTTTTCAGTTATTATGATATAACCGAAAAGCTGGCTATCGTGATCGGCATCTTCAGCTTTGGTTTCATTGAAGAAGTTACCGGCAACATGCAAAACTCTATTCTTTCCCTGATCGTTTTCTTTACTATCGGATTCTTCTGGTTGTATTCTGCGCTGCTGAAACAACGCCAGACTGCTTAATTTTAACTTATGAAAGTTTATACTGTCAATACCGGCTATTTCAAACTGGATGGTGGCGCCATGTTTGGCGTTGTTCCCAAAAGCATCTGGAACAAACTCAATCCTGCTGATGAAAATAATATGTGCAGCTGGGCACTTCGCTGCCTGCTTATTGAAACCGATGGTCGGTTGATACTGGTAGACACCGGCATGGGAGATAAACAGGATGCCAAATTCTTCGGCTATTATTATTTACATGGCGATGACACCCTTGACAAGTCATTAGCAAAACATGGCTTTCACCGCGATGATATCACGGATGTTTTCCTCACCCATCTTCATTTTGATCATTGCGGTGGCGCAATAAAAAGGGATGGGGACAAACTGGTTCCGGCTTTTAAAAATGCAGTGTTCTGGAGTAATGCAGAACATTGGGAATGGGCCACGCAACCCAATGAGAGGGAAAAAGCTTCTTTTCTCAAAGAGAATATCTTACCAATAAAAGAAAGCGGGCAACTGCAATTCATTAACCCGTTTGAAGAAGGGTCTACAGGATGGACTGTTTTTCCTCCAGGCTTATTGCAAAAAGATTTTATCAAGGATATATCAGTCCGCTATGTATATGGCCATACCAGTGCGATGATGTTGCCACAAGTAAACTATAAAGGAAGGACCGTAGTGTTTATGGCTGATCTCCTGCCTTCTGCCGCTCATATTCCTATTCCTTATGTAATGGCATACGATACAACACCACTTGCTACGCTGGGGGAAAAAAGGAATTTTTATAACGACGCCATAAGGGAAGACTATATCCTTTTCTTTGAACACGATCCCGTGAATGAATGCTGCACACTGGAACGGACAGATAAAGGCGTGCGGGTAAAAGAATTCTTCAGGCTGGAAGATCTCTGATCATCTTCTCCGGATGATGGAAGTAAGCGGATACCTGAGGTTCTCATGTCCCATCATATCGATTTTCACTTTACCCACAGCGATCGGGCTTTCAATGCGTACAGGAATATGGTTTGCATCATCGGTTACCCAAACGGTCATATGCTCTCCGCCATCAAAGATGGTTCCTTTGATCAACAGGGGCTTGAACTTGATGGCATCAAACTTACCATACTTGGTTTTAATGGTTTCCTTGCCCAGGTAGCGGATATACATGTTATACACTTCATTGTCGAGGAACATGGAAAACGCGATCTTATCGTTGGGCTGCAGTTTATCAAAATCAATATTGCGGGCATAGAATACGGAACTCACCACATCTTGCACACAGGCCGGCACATTAAAAACACCATCGTTTGTTACGGCCGTATTAGCCGTTTTATTGAATGTAACGTTCTGGTATTTCTTGTATCCGCCCTCATTCACATTGCGTACAAATTTCAGGGCCTGCAAAGTAGCTGTATCGATATAAGTTTCGTATTTGTCCCTTACCTTATAAAAAATATCATATGAAGGATTGGTATGGCCTTCCCCTACGATATGATAAACAGGTTTGTTGTTCAGGGTTTCCAGCGTATTAGTGAAAGTAGCAGTACCTGCATCTACATAAATGCCGGCCACCGCATAATACACTTTGAAGGTAACTTTTTCACCAGCCTGGAAAGCGGTGTTCCTTATGCCGCAAGTATCCGCAATAGGAGCTTTAGCCTTTGTTGTAAACGCCATCAGGATGATCGCTGGCAGGAAAATCAGTTTGAGTATTCCTTTCATCAATATCTGTAGTTTAATTTTCTGGATAGGGTTCTGCAAAATAACCAACGGCATTGCAGAAGTAATAATAATCCATCAATAACAAATCAAAAACTTTTTACCCCTATCTCACCCGTTTTTATTCTTAAATATCTTTCTTATACTTAAAATAAGCAAACTTCCTGCTACCGCCGGGATGATCAGGTTGATAAACCAGATGCTTACTGCTGTCAGGCTTATACCTAATTGATTGCTGCTGAACATGCCCAGCAGCTGCAGGCTCACTTTCCCCCTCAAACCCAGATCTGTTATCAATGCAATGGTCGGGATAACCGCCATTACAAGAAATGATAAACTGACTGCCCACCAACCCTGCCACCATGTTACATCCACATCGAATAAAAGAAAAAGAAGATAATATTGTATTATAAAAACAATAAATCTTAGTGTTGATAAAGACAGTAATTGCAGGAGCAACGTTGCAT
>CBHEUU010000046.1:0-13943 GCA_965990355.1 uncultured Chitinophagaceae bacterium | reverse complement strand
TTCATTTCTTTCGGTCTTAGCGATTGCAAGACTGATACTCGGTATTATCAGTACACGCATTATCCGCTCTATTCCCGATACCATGCATCGCTCCGGGGCGAACAGGTTGTTCGGATTGATCCCCGGTGTTATCAACGGATGGATCAGTACGGTGATAGCATCTGCCCTCCTGCTTTCGCTTCCATTAAAAGACAGCATCACGCAGGAAAGCCGCGACAGCAAGCTGGCCAGTCAGCTTGCTATGCAATCTGAATGGGCCAATAAAAAACTGGCTCCTGTTTTTGATGAAGCTGTGCGGCATACAATGAACAGCCTTACTGTTCATCCTTCATCCGATGAACAGATCAACCTGCATTTTACATACGACAAACCGCAGGTGCGGCCATTCCTTGAAATAAAGATGCTGGAACTGGTAAATGAAGAAAGGGCAAAAGAAGGACTGAGCCCTTTGAAAGCCGACCCGGAAATGACCAAAGTAGCAAGAGCTCATTCCCGCGATATGTTTGCCCGGGGTTATTTCGCACATGTCAATCCTGATGGTAAAAATCCCTTTGACCGTATGAGAGCTGCAAAAGTGCAGTTCCATGCGGCCGGTGAAAACCTGGCATTGGCACAAACACTGGAAATAGCCCATATCAACCTGATGAACTCTCCGGGCCACCGCGCCAATATCATGAATCCCGCATTTGGAAGACTGGGAATAGGTGTACTGGATGGCGGATTTTATGGACTGATGATCAGCCAGGAATTCCGGAATTAGATAACCCATTCGTTGTCATAGCCTAAACAACAAAAAAAGAACTACGCCGTTAATATTGTATCTTTGCCATCTACTCGAACAAGTTGCTGGCCATATACACAGAAGCAACTTCATGAAAACAAGTATCAATAGTTTTTTCAGGGTATCCCAAAAGCTTTTAGCGCCCCTTTTGCTTTCACCGCCCAAACCTCGTGCGGGAGAAGATCTTACTTTGCCGGCTTACAGCAACAGGCAGATCCGTATTGCCGTATCCGTTTTCTTTTTTTCCCAGGGCTTATGTTTTTCTTCCTGGGCAAGCCGGATACCGGATATCAAAACCAGCCTGCAACTTACAGATGCTGCATTGGGCAGCTTGCTGCTGGCAGTTCCTGCCGGTCAGTTGACAGCCATGCCTTTTTCAGGTAAACTCGTTACGCATTTCGGCAGTAAAAAAGTATTGCGGATTTGTCTAGTACTATACGCTATCTGTCTTACGAATATGGGCCTTGCAACGCAGCCCTGGCATCTTGGACTGGCATTATACCTGTTTGGTGTTTGTGGCAATATGTGTAATATTTCAGTGAATACGCAAGCCCTTGCTGCAGAGAAATTGTATGGACGTCCGATCATGACCTCATTTCATGGAGCGTGGAGTTCGGCAGGAGTTATAGGTGCGGGCATTGGCTGGCTGATGATGGGACAACATGTTTCCCCCTACATGCATTTCTGGATCATTGCGTTCCTGGTATTTGCAGCCATCATTATTTCACAACGCTTTTTACAAGGAGGAAGATCGTCTATCAGGCCTGAAAAGAAAGGCTTTTTCTCCAAACCCAATGGCGTGCTTGTTCAGTTAGGCATCATTGGCTTTTGCAGCATGGCCAGCGAAGGAGCAATGTTTGAATGGAGTGGTGTATACTTCCAGCAGGTAGTAAATGCCCCAAAATCAATGATCGTGCTTGGTTATATTTCCTTCATGGTGATGATGGCCACCGGCCGTTTTGTGGGCGACAAATTGATACTGAAATATGGAAGAAAGAAAATGCTTCGGATAAGCGGTATCCTGATCTCAACAGGATTGTTCATATCTGTTCTATTCCCTTATCTTATTACTGCTGCGTTAGGATTCCTGATCGTGGGATTGGGTGTTTCATCCATTGTGCCGATGGTGTATAGTAGCGCAGGCAAGATCCCTAATATTCCTCCAGGTATTGCACTGGCATCTGTATCAAGCATCAGCTTTCTTGGCTTCCTGATGGGACCACCCCTGATCGGTTATATTGCTGAGATATCAAGCCTCCGTTATTCGTTTGCAGCGATCGGCTTGCTTGGGTTCGGTATTGCCATCATGGTTTCAAAACTGAAGGCAGTACAATAATACAATGCTTAGTTTCCTATGGCATACTGGATACCTCCTACCAAATGCTTAAGGAATAAATTATCCGAATATGATTCATCAGTATGGCCCATGGCGGTATAAAAAGAACGGCCGCCATCAAAATCCCTGTACCAGGAAACAGGATGAAAATCACCGTTGGTGCCTCCCTCTATACTTTTTTCATCAAGCGTGATCAGCACTTTTACTTTATCCCACTGCGTGTCTTTAAAATTATACCATTCATCCCAGCGGCTCCACTGCGCCGGTAAGCCGGGCATGCCTTTGAATGATTGATCTTTCACCTGCAAAATCGCTTGTTGCTGCTTTGGATGATTGCTGAAATAAGCGCCTACCAGTTCATTGTACCAGGGCCAGCCATATTCTGTATCCGTAGCAGAATGAATACCTACATAGCCTTTTCCTGAACGGATATATTGTTGAAATACGCTCTGCTGCTCATCATTCAGCACATTTCCTGTTGTGTTCAAAAAAATAACGGCTGCATACTTCTTAAGATTGCGCTTAGTGAATTGCAATGAATCGGTAGTGGTATCGCAGGCAAAACCATGCTGAACTCCTAACCGTTGAATAGCTTTTATTCCTGCAGGTATGGAAGTATGATGAAACCCTGCGGTTTTACAGAATATCAATACCCTCGGTTGCCGGAAGGATGGCTTACTGAAAAAAGAGAAAAGCATAATGGTAATAAAAAGGCAGGTGGAGAATACAACTGTTTGCAGGGGAGATCTTTTCATTATGGCGAATTATAAATGCTAAGATAAGGGAATGACCCAATAACCTTCCAGGTTTATTATCACTGCAAGATTGCGTACTTTCAGTAAGAGATACTCAATTGCTTCGTTATGAAAAAGACTTGCTTAGCCATCTGCAGCCTGCTTATGCTGCTTTATTGCCATGCCTCCGGCAAAAGAGAAATCACTTCGCCCGATGGCAGGATCCAGGTAACGGTGGAAGCCACGGAATTCCTGCAATATTCCATCCGGTATGAAGGGAGGGTCCTGTTGAAGCCATCAAGGATAGATTTCGTTGTAAAAGACCAGGAAGGGTTTTCAGGTAAACTGAGCTTTAAAGAGGTGAAACTCCGCCAGGTCAATGACCTCATTATATCACCTGTTCCGGAAAAAAGAAAACATATCCCTGATATCTATACAGAACTGACGGTCCGTTTCAACCGGCCTCTCAGTGTAGTATTCCGGGTGTATAATGATGGAGTGGCTTATCGTATCCTGTCGCACCTGAAAGATTCGGTATGGATACAAAATGAAATCGCTGAATTCAATTTTGCCGGCAGGCCAATGGTGTATTTTCCGCAAGTGATAAAGCGCGACAATGCCGATATTTATCATACAAGTTTTGAAGAACCTTATCAGTTAAAGCCTGTTGACAGCCTTACGCCAGGCAGTCTTTATTTCTCTCCTTTATTGATCATGCCGGTTGATGGACCAAAGATCGCACTCACGGAATCTGATATCGAAGATTATCCCGGCATGTTCGTTACCGGCACCGGCAGTTCTTTACTGAAAGGACAGTTTGCTCCTTATCCCAAAGAAGAAACAATAGCGCCCGGTGAATTTCCCCAGGCGATCGTGGCACAACGTGCAGACTATATTGCCCGTACCAAAGGCCAGCGTGCCTATCCCTGGCGTGTGCTGATGATCGCTGCCAGCGATAAAGAACTTCCGGCAAATGATCTTGTATACAGATTGGCATCTCCTTCAAGAGTGAAAGATGTATCATGGATCAAACCGGGTAAAGGCACTGACGAATGGATCATCGGTATCAACCTGTTCAATGTTCCTTTTAAAGCCGGCATTAATACGGCCACTTACAAATACTATATTGATTTTGCCAGCCGCTTTGGTTTCAACCGGATCATGATGGATGCCGGATGGAGTGATTATGGTGATCTGTTTAAGATCAATCCCAATATCAATATGGAAGAAATTGCTGCTTATGCAAAACAGAAAAATATCGGTATCAGTTTGTGGACACTGGCCCTTACACTGGAAAAACAACTGGAACCTGCATTGGATCAATTCAATAAATGGGGTGTTGATTTTATTATGACCGATTTTATGGACCGGGATGATCAAAAAATGATCAACTTTTATTTTAAAGTAGCAGAAGCCTGTGCACGTCATAAGATCATGATCATGTATCACGGAGCTTTCAAACCTGCAGGCTTTGGCCGCACTTATCCCAATGCCGTAACGCGTGAAGGGGTGCTGGGCTCCGAATACAATATCTGGAGTGAGAAAGCCACACCCGAACATAATTTGCTGCTTCCCTTTATCCGGATGACAGCAGGCCCGATGGATTATGAACCTGGGATACTGGATAATGCCACTGCAAAAACATTTCGCCCGATCAGTGAAAAAGTGATGGCAACAGGCACACGTTGCCACCAGGCAGCAATGTTTGTGGTGTATGAAAGCCCGATCCAGATCTTTTCCGGCAATCCTTCACAAGGGTTGACAGAACCTGCATTCATGGAACTGCTCGGCAGTATCCCTACCACCTGGGATACGACAGTTGTATTGGATGGAAAAGTTGGAGATTATATTGTTACAGCCAGGAAAAAAGAAAATGAATGGTTTATTGGCGCTATGACTGACTGGACAGCAAGGGAAATAAAAATTGATCTTTCTTTTCTGGAAGAAGGAAATTATGAAGCAGAGATCTGCGAAGATGGAGTAAATGCAGACAGATACCCTTCTGATTATCTTCTCCGGAAGAATAAGGTAACGCGTAATGATACGTTTACCATTAAAATGGCCCCGGGTGGAGGATGCGTAATACGGTTATATAAATTATGATCAAGATTGTTACTCTATTTTGATCACTACTGTAAAATCCGTGCTCTCCGGATCTCCGGCCATTCTGCTCGGGCTAATGAATAAACGATAAAGTCCCTTTTGTTTTATTTTATATTCGATGGTCTGTCCAAATGGTCCATCCGAATTTCCATCAGGCATATAAATATGACTGAAACGGATATTCGCACCTGCTTTATCAGGGACTACTTTACCACTGATCTTTTTTCCTTTGTCCACTTCAACATAACAAATAACAGGATCTCCTTTTTTATCCAGGGGGCCTTGGCCTACAGCCGAATCAACACCCGGTTCAAAAACAAAATGAATCGTGCTGTCTTTCTGAAGATTCTTTATCTCCACTTTGGGGATAGAAGGCGGCGGCGGTGCTGTATCTTTTGCTTCCTCCTTTGCTTCTGTTACCGGCGCAGGATTATTGCAGGCGATAAATGTTAAACATGCAGTAAGAAAAATAATGGTTCTCATACATTGCTTTTATATTCCTATGCAAATAAGCTGCCTGATTTATTCTTCCTCTTCTTCCAACGTTTCGTCTCCAGGGGATTGAGGTACCACATCTGTCCTCCGCTCTCCTATTTGCTGTCTCCACATGGCATAGTACAGCCCCCTTTTTTCCACCAGGTGATCATGCGTGCCTTCTTCCACGATCCTTCCTTTTTCCAGTACAAAAATTGTATCAGCATACATGATGGTAGACAGCCGGTGGGCGATCATGATCGTGACAGGATCTCTTTGTTGCGATATTTCTTTAATGGTTTGTGTAATGGCTTCTTCTGTAAGGGAATCGAGCGCTGAAGTAGCTTCATCAAATATCAGTAGCCGCGGATGCCGGAGCAGGGCCCTTGCAATGGCGATACGTTGCTTTTCGCCACCGGAAAGTTTCATGCCACCTTCCCCGAGCATGGTGTCCAACCCTTTTTCCGACCGTCTCATTAAATTATCACAGGATGCCTTGTGAAGCGCTTCCATCATTTCTTCCTGCGTGGCATCCGGCTTCACGAATAAAAGGTTGTCGCGGATAGTACCGTAGAACAATTGTGTTTCCTGTGTTACAAAACCGATCTGCCTGCGCATTTCATTATACCGGATATCGGCAGAAGGAATATCATTAAAGTAAACAGCGCCGCTAACAGGGCGGTATAGCCCTACCAGTAATTTTACCAGTGTGGATTTGCCGGAACCCGAAGGCCCAACGAAAGCAACCGTATCGCCATTTTTTACTTCAAAAGAAATCCCATCGATCGCATTTTGGGCAGCAGATGAGTGTTTAAAAATAACGTTCTCAAAACGCAATGTTTCCAGTACACCAAGGGCTACAGGTTCTTCCGGCCTCGCTTCCACGGGTTTCTTCATCAATTTATCAAAGCTTAGAAGAGAAGCTTCCGCTTCGCGGTAAAAAAGAATGATATTACCAAGGTCCTGCAACGGCCCGAAAATAGTGGTGGAAATAAATTGCATGCTGATCAGTTCACCTGTTGTAAGCGCTTTCCGGAAAATAAGCCATAACAAAATGAACAGGATGGATTGCTTTAACAAGGTAAGGGAAGCGCTTTGCAGAAAAGAAAGTGTTCTCACGCGTTTTACCTTCTGCATTTCAAGATCAAATATTTTTTGTGTTTGCAAGCGCAGCCGCCTGATCTCCGGGTAAGTCAATCCAAGGCTTTTTACCAATTCTATATTCCGTAGCGATTCAGTAATAGCGCCCGACATCTGATTGGTTTCCCGGTTAATGGAACGTTGTATCGTTTTGATCCTTTTACTCAGCAAACCTGTTAATCCACCTAATACCACTACACCAATGAGGAATACAGGTATCAGCAGCCAGTGTTTGGTAATAGCGTACCAGATTAAAAAACCAATACCAATGATGGAAGAAAAAAGTATGTTGATAAATGCATTGATAAACCGTTCTGTATCGGTCCGCACTTTCTGCAAAGTGGAAAGCGTTTCGCCGCTACGCTGGTTCTCGAACTCCTGGAAAGAAAGACGCAGGGTTTGCCGCAGCCCGTCATTGAATATCTGCATGCCGAATTTTTGCACGGCAAGGCGCATCACATAATCCTGGAATGTTTTAGCCAGCCGTCCCAATAAAGCTATTGCCACTGCAATGCCCAGCCAGAAGAGCACGCCATTTACCAGTTCATGTTCTGTTTTATCTCCTGTATTGCCCGCATAATCGTCCACTATCTTTCCGAATATCAATGGATCTACCAGGGTTAATAATTGCGCCACTCCCGCTAACACGAGCGAGAAAATGATAAGCCAGCGTTGAGGGTGGAGATAGGTCCAGAGTATTTTCACTTTCAGCGGGATTGGTATATTTAAAGGTACGGATGAATAGCTGGAAGTAAAAAGCCCCGGATTAAACCCGGGGCCTTTGAATATTGATCATTGAATACTTATTAATCTCTCCTTCTTCCACCACCTCTCTGTTCTCCTCCTCTGTCCCTGTTCATGGAAGGACGGCTTTCCATCTGGCGCATGGGCCGGTCACGGTTTATCTGCGGAGCAGATTGACGTGAAGGACGCTCTACATTCATACGTCTTTGCGCATTGTTATTATTGTCCTGCCTCCGTTCAAACACCTGCCTTTCAGGTTGACGGTTCACCGGCTGTCTTTGTAATATATCCCTCCTTTCATTCACACGGTTGTTTTCATTCACACGATTGTTATTATCGTTATTGCGGGGATTATTTTGTCTCCAGCCTGTACTGTTATTATTATCATCATTATTGCGGGTACGCGGGTTGTTTTGTCTCCAGCCTGTGCCTTCGTTGTTATTATTGTTATCCCTTACAGGACTTGTATTAACCCTCTCATTACGGTTATCATTTGCCCTGGTGCGTGGATTGTTTTGACTCCAGCCGGTACCTGCATTATCATTATCACGGCGGGGATTATTTTGTCTCCAGCCTGTGCCTGGATTATCACGCACTGCATTGTCACGTCCTGCATTACCATTATTCTGTCCGTTGCGGTTATTATACCTTTCGAAATTGCGTGGCGCTATATTCCTGTTATTGTCACGCTGGATGGATGGCCTGTAAAAGGAGACCTCATTGTTACGCGCTCTTGCCCTGCCGGGTGAGTTCACATCACGGAAACGTACGGAACGGATACGGCCTGCATATCTTTCTGCATCACCGCGGCGTGGACCATTTACGAATATGTTGTTACCGCGACGGCCATAGTTATTGATGATCGTTGTATTGTTGATGATTGTTACGTTCTGCCTTGCCGGTAAGCAGTAATTGTAAATTCTGGGTGAAGAAATATACCTGCGTGGAGCAAAGCACCAGTAATCAATCGGGGGATTATAACTGCCGAATGAAAAATTGACTCCAATGCTTATACCGGGTCGCAGCGGCGCCCATCCATAATAATCACCGCCATCACGCCAGGCCACCCAGGCCGGAGCCCATTCATAACCGGGCATCCACATCCAGCCATACATCGGGTCCTGGAACCAGCGGCCGTAGTGGAAAGGTGCCCAGCCCCAGCTGTAATCGGAAACCCACATCCATTCATATTCATCTGACCAAACCCAGTGGCCATTAGTGCTGTAAGGCCTGAAGTCGGCACCTACATTAGGCATCCACACATATCCATAATCAGGATATTCCATCCAACGGCCATAAGGACTAAGCTGATCATAAAAGTCCTGGTAGCCGATCTGTACACCCACCCCTACCTGCGCAGAAGCTGTGTTCTTTGGTGAAGTAACCAAAACCAGGGATACGGAGACTGCCAGTATGGTTAATAAACGTTTCATGTAAAAAGATTTATAGTTTGCAAATACCCAATTAAAAATGAACTCAAAACGAGTAAAACAATCGTTTGTGTAAACAAGAGCTATTATTATGCCACGGGGTTGCACACAGGGAGGTTAGGACGCATTGTTAGGAAAATATTTACCAAAAAGCATTAACATTTGACCTGCCTGCCGGCGGCAGCCAATGTTTGAACATCGGCTATTGGTCAAGCTAAAAACCTTAACTTCCCATATCTAAAACTCCTCTAATATGGATCAACGCATTATCAATCTCTACGATGAATACACCCATGCCCCTCTTTCCCGCCAGGAATTTTTACGCCGCCTGATCATGCTTACAGGCAGCACCGCAGCAGCCCTGGCTGTATTACCGATGATCGAAGTAAACCAGGCAAATGCGGCCGTTACTTCCGGCCAGGACCTTTTTACTGAATACATCAAGTATCCGGGCGTTAATGGGGAGATGCAGGCTTATGTGGCAAAGCCCAAAGCAGAGAAGAAATACGCAGCCGTGGTAGTGATCCATGAAAACCGGGGATTGAATGCACATATTGAAGATATAACCCGCCGCGCTGCGCAGGCAGGATACCTGGCTATTGCACCCAATGCGCTTGCACCTCTGGGCGGCACACCGGCCAACGAAGATGAAGCCCGTACAAAATTCCAGCAACTGAAAGCAGAAGACAGCCTGCAGAATTTTATTAAAGTATTCGATTACCTCCCTTCCCGCAGCGACTGCAATGGTAAATATGGATGCGTTGGTTTTTGCTGGGGTGGCGCCATGGCCAACAGCCTTGCTGTAAATATACCTTCCTTAAAAGCTGCCGTGGCATTTTATGGCCGCCAGCCTGATGTGGCAGATGTACCAAAAATAAAAGCGGCTATCCAGCTTCATTATGGCGGGCTCGATGAGCGCGTAAATGCCGGCATCCCTGCTTATGAAGAAGCTTTAAAGAAAAACAATATTCCCTACGAACTCTATGTTTATGAAGGCGCAAACCATGCTTTTCATAACGATACCGCACCTACACGCTATAATGAAGCCGCAGCAAAACTGGCGTGGAAGAGGACGATTGATTTCTTTAATAAATACCTGAGATGATGGATATGGGATATGGGATCCGCAATGTATCTCACATCCCGCATCTTCTTCTCTTTGGCTACCTTCGCCACAGTGCAATTAAAGGATTACTATAGCATACTGGAAGTACCTACTTCCGCTTCACTCGACGATATAAAAAAAGCATATCGCCGGCTGGCACAGGTATATCATCCCGATAAAAATAATGATCCCTATGCCACTGCACAATTTGCTGAAATAAAAGAAGCCTATGAAGTTTTAAGCAATACCAATCTTAAAGACCAGTACCTGCAACAACGCTGGTATGCACGCAGTATGGGAAAACGTGGTACGCAGGGACCAGTAACCCCGGAGAACGTATTGAAGCAACTCCTGGAACTGGATAAATATGTGCGTCTGCTGGATGTGCACCGGATGGACCAGGAAGGTCTTCATCATTACCTGGAAGATCTTCTTTCAGAAGATACCATTCAACGGGTAAACAGTTTCAATCAACCAGAGATCAATCACCAGATCATCCTGACCACGCTGAATACCACCCATCCTTTAGCTTATAAACTTATTCCCGGCATTACAAACAAACTGAAACACCTCCATATTACAGACTGTAAGCTCCACGAAAAAATTGATCATTTTGTGCAGGCGCGCAAAACAAGTGATTACTGGGAAAAAAGAAAGATCTGGCTGATCCTGATATTTGTATTGATCATTTGCGGGATCATCTTTATCACAGCCGGACGATAAATTAACTATTCATGTTATCTTCTATCTTATGCAGGAAATTTGAGATAGGTCCTTCCATTTTATTGGTACGGTCGTCCAGCGTATTATCTCCCAATAAATATCCCATTTGCATAGCTGCCGGCAGATATACCAGTATGTTGTGCCGCTGATCTCCTAAAAAAGTTTTCACTTTTTCCGGTGTAGGGTTATTTTTCACCCCTTCCCGCACAAATTTGACCGCTTCTGCGGCAATTCTTTGCATAGCAATCCTCGCATCCTCCGTAGAAGTGCCGGCATAACGGGCAATTTTATCCTCAACCACGCCTTCATTTTCTTCAAATATCATCCGTAAAGCCCCTGCATCAGGGTCTACTTCAAGGATTTGGTTACTGCCTTCATTTGACTGGGCGAGCTTGTACATCCCAGCCAGGACAGCCGGAATAGCAGCCTGCCCTAATTCATGGGGAGCATTTGTTTCCTCATTCTTAGGCTCCTGCTTATTAGGGTCTATTTTCTTCAATACAGGATAGCCGAGGGTTTGCTGTATCGTTTCTACTAAGTTGGTAGCCATAAGATTTTCTTTTATTCTATATAAATGCAAAAAACTATGCCACACTTACTCTCTTCCGATCATCTATATTTGCGCCATGCATTATGTTTCTGTAGAGAACCTGGCCAAGAGTTATGGTATACAACCACTTTTCCAGGGAATTTCCTTCCATATTGAAGAAGGTGACAAAATTGCCCTGGTGGCACGCAACGGTTACGGTAAATCCACTTTATTAAGAATTCTGGCAGGAAAAGAAATTGCCGATGCCGGCAAAGTATGGATCAATAAAGATGTGGACGTGGTATTGTTTGAACAGGAACCACAGTTTGATGAAAACAAATCCGTGCTCGATAATATTTTCTTCCACAATCACCCTGTGATCAAAGCCATCAAGGAATTTGAAATTATCAGCGAAGAAAATGATGTGGACAAACTTACCGATGCCATTGTAAAAATGGATGAGCTCGGTGCATGGGATTTTGATGCAAAAGTGAAACAGATATTGGGTAAACTCAATATCCATCACCTGCATCAGCCGGTGAAAACGCTGAGTGGTGGCCAGCGTAAACGGGTAGCATTAGCCAAAACGCTGATCGATATCGGCTTTGAACATAAACACGTATTGCTGATCATGGATGAACCCACCAACCACCTCGATGTGGAAATGGTGGAATGGCTGGAACATTACCTCGATAAAGAAAATGTAACACTTTTGCTCGTTACCCACGACCGCTATTTCCTGGATGCTGTTTGCGAAGAGATATGGGAACTGGAAGGAAGCAACCTGTATGTGCACAAAGGAGATTATGAAAACTTCGTGGAGAAAAAAGCAGCCAGGATAGAAAATGAGATGTCCAGCATAGATAAAGCGCGTAACACCTACCGCCGCGAACTGGAATGGATGCGCAAACAACCAAAGGCACGCACTACCAAATCAAAAAGCCGCCAGGATAATTTTTATGAAGTAGAAAAGAAGGCAAAGCAACGCGTGGAAGATCAGCAGCTGGAACTGCAGATGAAAATGAACCGGCTCGGAGGAAAAGTGGTGGAGATGAAAAAAGTGTATAAAAATTTTGGCGATAAGATCATCCTGAAAGGGTTTGATTATACCTTCTCCAAAGGTGAACGAATTGGAGTGGTAGGAAAGAACGGGGCAGGTAAATCTACTTTTATCAATATCATCCAGGAAATTGAAAAACCCGATAGCGGAAAGATCAATATTGGTGATACAGTGATCTTTGGCAATTATTCACAACAGGGGCTGGTAGTGAAGGAAGATATGCGGGTAATCGAGTTTGTAAAAAATATTGCGGAAAATTTTCCCCTTGCAAGTGGAGGTTCGCTTACAGCGGCGCAGTTTCTGCAACTGTTTTTATTTGACCCGGATAAACAATACACCTATATCAGCCGGTTAAGTGGTGGGGAAAAAAGAAGATTGCATTTATTATCCATTTTATTCCGTAACCCCAACTTTCTTATACTGGATGAACCAACCAATGATCTTGATCTCCCCACACTAAGTGTTTTGGAGAATTTCCTGAGCGAGTTTCCTGGTTGCCTGCTTATTGTGTCGCACGACCGTTATTTTATGGACAGGCTGGTAGACCATTTATTTGTGTTTGAAGGTGATGGTGTGGTACGCGATTTCCCTGGCAACTATACGCAATACCGGTTGGAACAATCAAAAAGTGATAACAAACCCACTCCCAAACAGGAAGCTGCCAAACCAGTGGAAGCCGCTCCTATTATCAATAAACGGCAACTCACTTTTAAAGAAAAAAGGGAGTTTGAAACACTCGAAAAAGAATTAAGTGATCTTACCAAAGAAAAAGAGTTGATCACCGAAAAACTCAACAGCAGTAATACTCCTTTTGAAGAAGTACAGCAACTGGCTGCCCGTATCGGCGAAATAACACAATTGTTAGATCAAAAAGAAATGCGCTGGCTGGAACTGAGTGAAATACAGTAAATATTTGCACTTCTGACAAATATTTTCTCCATTCCTGCAATGTTAATAAAATAAAAAAGGCTGATTTTTTATTTGGATGATACGGAGTCAGTTATACGCTTTGTGATCTCCGGGAGGTTTTTTATGCCTTCCGGTGGCACAGATTTTGGATTTTGTGATACACAATGCAGCGATTTGATAGTCATTGTGTGTCCAATATTTTAAGAATAGCCTGTAATCGTAAAAGTCCGATGTTGGCAACTTTCTTTTTGAACTATTGCAAGGGTTCAAAACGTTGAGTAGTTTAGCGTCAGATTTTTCACACTCCCAATACCTGCGAAGAAAACAATTCCAATCTCCTGAATTGTTAACGTAAATGGTACCCTACCCATGAGCAGGAAATTTATATCCGATCAGGAATTGATCGATCGTCTCTTATCAAACGATACTGAAGCATTTGAAGAATTGTATCGCCGCTATTGGTACAGCTTGTACATGTATAGCCAGAAAAAATTACAATCTTCTGTTGATGCGCGCCAGATCGTAAAAAGCATCTTTATTGAATTGTGGGAAAAAAGGCATGAATGGCCGGCCAACTTCTCCGTTTCTCAGCATTTGTATACTTCTGTAAGAAGAAGTGTGGTTGAATGTCTGAATGAGAAACTGGAGAATGATGATTATACTGAACTGGTGGAAAAACAAATCACTGCCGGTTTCAGTGCCGAAGCATTGCAAGACGCCCGCAAACCCGTACAGCAAAAACAATCCGCACCTACTGCCTCCGAACTGATCAGGCAACACACCATCTCCGATGAAGAACCGAAAAATCATGTATTGAACATGGCCAGTATGAAGTGGTTTCTACAAATGGTAGCCGCTAAACTGGATTAATTAGA
>CBHEUU010000045.1:0-14043 GCA_965990355.1 uncultured Chitinophagaceae bacterium | reverse complement strand
AAATAGCAAATCGAATTGTAATGTTCACTGCCGTTTTTAAATTGGCTGGAGAGATGAGAAACACTACTATAATGCATCTGGTAAGCAATTTCCGTAAGATTGAGTTCATTATACACCAATAATTCTTTTACGCGTTCAATCTTATGACCAATAAAGAATTTCTCTATTGTAGTACCCTGTACTTCTGAAAAAAGATTGGCCAGATAAGTATAATCATAGTTCAGTTTATGGCTTAAATATTCAGAAAACTTCACGGTTAATGGTTCTTCTGAATAGTGGACGAGCTCTACAATAACATTCTTTATTCGCTGTATCAGCACACTTTTCCGGTCATCCATTAATTCAAGACCGGATTTAAGCAGGGCTGTTTTAAACTGCTCCTGTTGTTCAGTAGAAATATCTTCCGGTATTTCTACTTCGCCCAAATCGACTAGTGTATAACGTATTCCCAGCTTTTTGAGTTCCGCCTTCACCACCATTTTGCAGCGGATGCAAACCATATTTTTAATATACAATTTCAATTGACGTAGGTTTCCAGGAAGCGTAAATCGAAGAAAGCCTGGGGATCTGCAGCGGGATTGACCGTAGAAGACAACAAAGCCGTTATAAATATACGCTTAATTCCCTATAATACCTGAAACACTGTAATGTGTGAATTATGCAACAAGTTCCTCGAATAGTGTAATGCTGTTATGCAGAAATAAGCCCATCTTTAACCTATATATGCTATCACTGGCATAACGGCTCATTTAGTTACCCTATATTTTATATTTTGATCTTTATTATCCTCTTTCTTACTTCCCATTGGTATTTGTCTTTGTTTTCCCAGACTTTCTTTCAGCACCGCTATGCTTCTCACCGTGCTTTTACCATGAGCCGGTTTTGGGAGAGAGTCTTTTTTGTTTTGGCCTATCTCACTCAGGGTTCGTCTTATATGAGCCCAAGAGCCTATGGCATAATGCATCGCATGCATCATGCGTATACTGATACCGATCAGGACCCGCATTCGCCTTCTTATGACAAACATCTCTTTGCCATGATGAAGCGCACAAGGAATATCTATTTTAACATTTTCAAAAATCGTTACCCCGTGGAAAATCGCTTTAGTAAAAATGTACCTGAATGGACCCGGTTTGATAATTGGGCCAATTCTTCGTTATCACGCTTGTTATGGGTGGGCATTTATACCTGTTTATATATTGTATTTGCTCCCTCGTTTTGGTTTCTGCTGATACTGCCTTTACACTTCGCTATGGGCCCTGTTCATGGTGTGATCATTAACTGGTTTGCCCACAAGTATGGTGAGACTAATTATGAAACGAATAATACATCGAAGAACTTATTTAAGGTCGACTGGCTGATGTTGGGAGAAGGTTATCACAATAACCATCATATGAACCCCTCAAGGACCAATTTTGCAACAAAAAAAGGTGAATTTGATTTTTGCTATCCTGCTATCTGGATGTTTCAAAAATTAAAGATCATTAAGCCGCGGGTTGAAGCGGACAAAATTTAATCGTTAGTCATTACAGGTTACTTTAACCGAAATAAACTTAAAAAAAATTTATGTCAAACATTACACAGGTCATTAACGTAGATAAGAATTTAAGAATGCTGAAAAAGGGCGTTCATGCCTCGGATATAGATCAGTTGCTAAGCAGCACTGGCCCTTACACATTGTTTGCTCCTTCTGATCTGGCATTTGAAAAATTAAGGCAGGGAATGATGAAAGATCTGCTGGAACCAGAAAACAAGCTACCCCTCACAGAGCTGATGAAGAATCATATAGTAGATGGAAAGATCTACTTCAAAGAGTTAAAAGACGGGGATAAACTAAAAACCGTTAACGGAAGAGAGTTAAAGGTGCAGGTAAAAGATAATGTGGTGATCGTTGGTGATGTTGAGGTACAGGCGATGGGCACAAAAAAAATCTCGAATGGAGTGATTCATTTGACGGATACTGTGTTTGGGGGTAAAAATGAGTATTGATCCGGCAAAACATTTTTATAACCTTGTTGGTGCCTCCCGGGAATAGGCGCACCAACAAGATTTGAATTTATTTTTTAGAAGTCCACATCATCTGCAACATTACCTCCCTGTTCCGCTGCAAACTTAGCAGCATACTCCTGCTGTTTCTTTTGCTGGTAATCAATAAAGTGGTGTATGTTTCCGGTCTGACCACTACTCATTTCCTCATTTTGCACTTCCATCCATTTCATGGCGGCAGCCTGAAAGTCTCCCAGTGAAATACCAAATTTGTCCTGGATCCATTGGGCACCATCATATCCGTATTCATAGGCAGCCAGACGTGCACCATTTAACTCCTCATAGAAATAACGGTCTGTTTTTACTTTCTCGAGGTTTGCTTTTCCCTCTTCGCTTACTTGCGCCTGCAGGTCTTTTAACTTAGGATGATTTTCCGCTTCGCCGAAATACTGACCGAATTTGGTCGTTACTTCAAACGTACCATCTTCCTGCATGCGTGTTACCCACAATGCCGAAGCCTCTTCGAAAACAGCATGTTCAACTCCCAACTTTTTACAAATCTCTTTAACGTCGATACCGGAAGCCATTTTCGCTGAAACGGCTGCATAATCATACAATGAAATCCCATGGATCGGCTCTAATAATGGATTGCTCATAATCTGAATGCTTAAAGTTTATATTGTTTATAATCGTTTAATAATCTGGTATAAAATTTTTCATGCTCTTCGGCTAAAGCCGGGTTGATCTTGTTCCACTCATCAAACATCGCCCGTAAATAGGTTTGATACAGCCCGGGCCGCTTGCTTTCCAATTCTTGCTTTTGTTTCTGCAGCTCCTGTATTTCCTGTGTTTTCTGCGCTATTACTTTTTTATCGCGTTCATGAATAAGGCTCAATTCCAGATGATGCCCTTGCAGGTACAGGTCCTGCGTTTTCTCCGGGATCGCATCATGTTCTTTCAGCAAATGTGCAGTTCGCTGCTCGGCGAGGCTTCTGCCAATATGTTCCAGCATTTTTGCCTGCGAGCTTGGCTCAAACGTATTGCGGGTCTGGCAGGCCGGACAGGTAATATAGGTAGTGGTAAAATAAATTTTCTCAATTGTGATGGGACTGCCACATTGCACGCAGCGGAACTTATCCTTAATAGCTTCGTATTCGTTTAGAATCTTCTGATATTTCGCTTCAAAATCTTCCGCATCTGTATTTTGAATCTGTTGGCGATAGTGTGAATGCAATTTTTCCAATTGCTCATATCTTTCGTAACATTCTGTGCGAAACTGATAGTAGGCCGTGGATGTATCATAAGAAGCAAACCCGTCTATTTTTTCTTCTTTAACATCCGTTGCTTTTTTCCGGATGCTATCCAACTGGCCAAGCACTGCCGATTTCATCCGGTGATAACCTCTTTTGAATTCGTCCGGGTCAGTTTTATTTAAAGCTTCCAGCTCAGCAATAGATGCCTCTGCAAATTCTTTTAACTTCCCTTCCAATTTTCCGATAAAAACAAAGAAGCGTTCTTTGGTTTCCTGCATTTCCTTAGTGGCGTTTAACTGTTTGGGGAATTATCCTCTTTTTTGATATTAATACCGTCGGTAAGTTTTACAGAAAGAAATTCAAAGCCACAATAAGCACAATATGTTAACCCCTCCTGTACTGCACGGCCTGCTCCACAATTCGGGCAAACCCTTGCATTCACTTTAGCTGACTCTTCCACAAACTCACCGCCATATGATTTTTGTTCCAGTGCTTTCTGCTTCATTCTTTCCAAAAGCGAAAGTGGTTTCTTTTCCTCTCCCATACAGTTTATAATTTATCAATCAACCCGGCCTTTTTCGTTTTGTATTCCGATTCATCGATCAGACCGTTTTCAAAAAGAGTTTTCAATTTCTGGAGTTTCGCCGCGATATCTTCCTGTTGCGGCTGCGGGTTGGCCTGGGGTTGCTGCACCTGGTTCATCATCAGTCCCATTGCCATCGCATTGGTGGTGGCTTCATTCAGCGCCGTCCCCTTTTCTCCGATAGCCTGGGCGGTATTGAACCGGGTATATTTATCCATATCAGACACCATATTCATATTGGTGATCTTATCGTAATGGGCAGAAACTTCTTCGGGAAGCGTGACACTGGTGATAGTAAACGTGATCAGGTCAATGCCGAACTGAGCAAAGTAAGGACGCAGGAAGGGCTCTATTTTTTTTCCTATTTCAGTTACATTCCCTGCTATGTCCTTTACTGAGATATTTTGCTGCGCCAGCACTTCACCGAATTTGGGTGCGATAAAATCGCGCAATTCGTGTTGCAGTTCAAAAATGGAGAACGTTTTATATGAACCGGCATACTGGCGGAAAAACAGAGCGATGTCTTTGATCTGGATATCAAACGTACCAAAAGCACGGACCCTGACCTGTCCGAATTCCGGATCACGCATCATCACCGGTGCAGGTGTGCCCCATTTATTATTGACAAACTGCCGGGTATTGATAAAATAGATATCTACCTTAAACGGACTATTGAACCCGTATTTCCAGCCTTTCAACCGGCTTAAGATCGGAATGTTTTCTGTGCGGAGTGTGTGAAGACCGGGCTGAAAGGTATCGGCGAGTTGGCCCTCATTAAGAAATACAGCTACCTGCGATTCGCGGACAGTGAGTTTTGCCCCATTCTTAATTTCCTGGTCTTTATCTGCGTATTTCCACATCAACAGATTGGGATCGGGCGTAGCGCCTTCGATAATCTCGATAAATTGTGAATTCATTTACGGCCTTTTTGATAAGAGGAAAAGGAAAAATACAATAACTGGGCCGCAATTGACTGGAATCAACTAGCAGATGGTATTATTTTTTAGTTACTACCCTGAGTTATTTAGTGATGGTGGTACGATAAATTGTTTTCCCCGTATAGTCAATCGCCTGGATGATCATCTTATCTGCCAGTACAGAAAAAGTAAAAAAACCATATTCAGAGGCGGCCATTTTACTGCCGGGTATTAATACTGCCTTTGTTTTTTCGGAAGCTGCTCCGGAAATAATATGATGCAGCGGGCCTTCATGATATATATGTTGCAAACTGTGTTCATGCCCGGCAAGATAAACATCCACTTTATACTTTTTTAATAAGGGTCCGAGGGAAGAACGAATAGCTTTGGTATCATATCCATCGGTACGGGTACCGCCTGTATACATTGGATGATGTCCCACTACAATCCTCCATTTTATTTTGGGATCGTTACGGCTTAATTCTTTTTCAATCCATTTCTTCTGTTTTAAAGTGTCCTGTCCTTTTACATTAGGGCCATATTCAGGATTGGCATAGAACTCGGGGATCAGGGGATTTGTATCAATAAATAAGATCAGCACTTTGCTGGTGGTATCTCCGGGAAGAGTAAACAGCCTGGAGTAATATCGTGCAGGCATCTTCCATCTCCGGCTTATGGTACTGTATTTTACCTGTGCATCCGGGTTACTTTTATAATCATGATTGCCTAATACCGGGTACCAATCCCACTGCAAATGAAAATCGGTATAAATATCTTCGAAGGAATATTTCCACAACGGGTCCCATTCGCTTATTACACCACTGGGGTAAAAATTATCGCCGGTGGAAATAGTAAACTGTGAGCCTATCTGGGTAGCAGTAATACCCATCTGCTTAGCCACTTCCCGCTGGTGGTCGGCGCCATTGCGTCCCCAATCACCCATCGCCAGGAAATGCAGCACCTTATCATCCTTCTGAAAGATCAGGGGAGTTTCCGGTACTGATGAGGAATCTTTTACAAATACCTGTGCTGAAGCGTTCGCAAAACAGCATAACAATAAAACCGGAAGAATACAGAAGCGATTATTCATGCATCAAAAATAAGATCCCGGGGCTAAATAGCCCCGGGATGTGTTATTACTAATTTGTATTCTTAATAACCAGGATTCTGATCAAGATTAGGATTTTTTGCCCTTGCAGATGTAGGTATAGGAAATAATCTCCTCCTTGCATCAGCATTGGTTTTACCCAAACCCCAGGGGTTTTCATACTTTCCAAAACGGATCATATCATTCCGGTGCCAAAGCTCCCACGATAATTCACGACTACGCTCTTCATAAATATAATCCAATGTAACGGAGGCCAGCGGGCCAGACGTAGTGCGAACTGCACGCAGTGAATTAACCAAAGACAGGGCAGTATGCCCGTTTGTTGGTGTGCCGCCACGTAAAATAGCTTCTGCTTTCATTAAAATAATATCAGATAACCTGAATACAGGCACATCATTATTCTGATTCCTGGTAATGGAAGTGGGATCTGCCTGAAACTTGATATTCCGGTATCCACTATTCCAGGCGATCTCATCTCTTCCAAGATCATATGAACCTGCTCCAAACCTGGTACCGCTGGTACCTAATGGTGTAATGTTTAACTGATAGGTATATGCTGCCGCAGGGCTGGGTCCTGCATAAAACTGGTTGTACCCAAGGTTAGTAGTACTTACCATCATCGGGCTGCCTGTACTCCAGTATTGCAAGCCGGTAAGCCATTGACTGTTGCGAACATCATTCGGGTCATTGAAATTTGCATAGAATTCATCGGTAGTGCAACGAGGACCACTTGGCCTGTTATTGACCAAACCATTCCCTGTTGTCTGGTTAATAATGGGATCAACGTTGTTACCGATTGTTGAGCCGGAGTATCTGTATTTCATTCCCAGGTTCCGGTTCAGATCATAACGTGCATAAAACATATAACCGGTAGACGTAGAAGGATCAAAAGGGATATTAAAAATAAACTCTTTGAAAGAAGGACCGTTTGTGGACGCAAACATACTAAAATAAGAAGCAGCAGGTTGCAATTGATATTGGGTACCGGCTCCTGCATTTAGCACACTATCACAGGCTGCAATAGCTTCATTCCATTTAGTAGTACCGGTATAAACCTCTGCATTGAGATACATTTTCGCCAACAGGGCATAGGCCATATAACGGGTAGGTTTGCCATAAGTAGTTGTTCCGGATATCGTTTTCAAATAAGGAATGGAAGACTTCAATTCACTTTCCACATAATTGAATACTTCTGTTCTGGAGGCCCTGGCCTTTAATGTTATATCTCCATACGCTGTATCCAGCGGAACGCCGCCAAACATATCCATCAGGTAGAAATAACACAGTCCGCGCATAGTACGCATCTCTGCAATGCTGGTATTCTTCACATCTCCTTCATCCGCTCCTTTCAGCAGGTACAATACCTGGTTCGTATTACCAATAATGTTTGTAAGATAAGACCACTCTCCGTCAATAGTTCCGTGATCCGCATTCCAGGTGTGGCGATGAAGTTGTTCATACCTGTTACCATCCACCCAGTCAGTAGCATAAAATGGCAGTACCGATTCATCGGTAGTCTGGCTATTTACAAAAAAATGTCCGGTAGAATATCCATCGCGGTACAGCGTATATATAGTACCCATCAATGCATTGAAATGGGCTTCCGTTTTCGGGAATGTTGAACTGGTTAATTCCGTGGTTGCTTCCACGTCAAGCTTATGACAAGAGCTAAAACCTGCACATGCCATAACCAGTAATAGTATATTTCGAGTTATTGCTTTCATGTTTGTAATTGTTAGGTTATTATAATGACAGATTTACGCCAAATAAAAATGTTCTTGTTTTGGGATAAAAGTTATTGTAGTCAATACCCGGCGCAATACCACCCTGGTTAATTTCAGGATCTATCCCGGAGTAATTGGTAATGGTCAGGAGGTTATTGCCTGTTACATAAACACGCAGGCTGTTGATGCCTTTAACAGGTTTTGCAAATGTGTAAGCCAATGTAGCATTATCCAGGCGAACATAACTACCGCTCTCTATATAACGATCGGAATAGAATGAATTTTTAGTGTCTGCGATCTTATCGTCATTCGCAGTTACCAAAAGATTATTCACTGGTGCCGCAGTTACGTAGGAAAGATCAGCACGCGTAGCGTTGAATATTTTATGACCAAGCACCGCGCGGAAGAAGAAATTAAAATCAAAATTCTTATACCGCAGGTTGTTATTCCATCCAAGTAAAATCTTAGGTTGAGGGCTGCCCATATACCAGTAATCAGTTCCTGTTACCGGTATTCCCGTACCTGTTGTTTTCGTTCCATCTCTTTTATTGAACTGCGAAATACCTGCATCATCTTTGCCTGCATAGCTAAGGGTGAAGAACTGCCCGATCGGCATACCCACTTTCAGTATCTGCAAAGTAGAGCCTGTTTGACCAGCTCCTTCCGGAGATGTATAACGTGTGGAATCACCAGCAGTATAAGGATTTGACAAGCTGGTTATTTTATTCTTATTATGGGCGAGGTTAAAGCTGGACGTCCAGCTAAAATCACTCTTATTGATCACTGTAGCATTCAATGAAAACTCAATGCCGGAATTTTCCAGACTACCTCCGTTTACAATAATATATCCTCCCGGAACGATGGAAGCAGATGCGTTAATACCAAACAACATATCTTTTGTACGCTTCTTGTACCAATCAATTGAACCGGATAATTTATTGTTCAGAATAACAAAGTCGAGACCCGCATTAACAGTAGACAACTCTTCCCATTTCAAATCCGGGTTATTGGCCTGTGCAGGCACAATTGCATTATCAAATACTCCTGCATTATAATAGGTTCCGCGCAATCCATAAATCAACTGGCTGTTATAAGGCCCAACACCTCCTGAATTACCAGTAACACCATAGCTTACTCTAAGCTTCAGGTCATTAAATAATTTCTGGTTCATCATAAAATTTTCACCGGTAACACGCCATGCCACAGACCCTGCGGGGAAATATCCCCAACGGTTATTGGTACCAAATACAGAGCTGCCATCCCGCCTGATAGACCCCTGAACAATGTATTTATCTTTATAGCTATAGTTTACACGTCCAAAATCAGAGATCAATCTCGTTTTACTATATACGCCTGTCGGGCCTAAGTCAATACGGTAATTAGGAATACCATAAGGATTGCCCAAAGCAAGGTTCTGGTAACCTACGTAGTCATTAAGGAAATTGGTTGAAGAAGCACGGAAACCATCTCCGTTGGTGTTTTCCTGCAATGCATATCCTATTACCGCATTAATGGAATGATCACCTAATTTTTTATTCCATGCAAGGAATGACTCGGCTGTGGTGAAAGAGTTTTCATAAGAACTTCTGAAAGCAGAACCATTTACGCCAAACAGGTTTCCTATCAGCACGTGCGCAATACCAATACCGGGATCAGGGTTATTATAGAAGTTCGATGTCGGGTATTGTCCGTAATAACTTCCATAATACTCTCCATGCAGGGAATTTGTTTTCTGATAAGAAATGCTGGCGTTAAAAGTAAGGTCCAGCGGAAGTTTGACTTCTGCTGTAAAATTCGCCGTCAGGGTGTTATACTTTGTATCGTCCTTTGCATTATCCATAAGCGCCAATGGGTTAAAATAGCCGGGGATAGTAAGGTTCTCAAAGTAAGTACCATCGGCATTTTTCACATTGCTTACTGGTAAATGTTTGGCCGCTTGCAGTAAGACCACATTCTGCAGCGGAACATAATTTGCATTGTTCTTGGAATTAGCCACGTTCAATCCAAGTTTCACCTTGTCATTCAGGATAGACTGTTCAATACTTAACCTGGCTATCAGCCTTTTCAGGCGGCTTCCCAAAAGGATACCTTCTTTGTCGAGGTAGTTGAGGCTGGCGCTGTAAGTACCATGCTCTCCACCACCGCTCATCGACAAATTATGATTATGCGCAACAGCAGAACCACGCTGGATAGCACTCTGCCAATCCGTATCGGCATTCTGGTCATTTATTGGATTATACGCGCTGCTATTAGCGGCGAGATACGCACGGTGTTGAGCAGCATTCATCAGATCAAGGCGATTGCTTACCTTTTCAATACCTACATAACCATTGTAAGCCGTTTGCACACCACCTTTCCTACCTCTTTTGGTAGTGATCATAATTACACCATTCGCAGCCCTGTTACCATAGATAGCTGTTGCTGCAGCATCTTTTAATATATCAATTGAAGCTATGTCATCTGGTGCTACAATTGAGATATCAGCTCCGGGCACCCCGTCAATTACATAAAAGGGGCCTCCGGGACTATTTACCGTTGAAGCTCCGCGAAGGACCACAGCAGCCGGACGGTTAGGGTCACCGCTGGCTGTAATATTCAAGCCTGGCACTTTACCCTGCAAAAGCTGACCAACATCGCCGATCGCACCTCTGTTCATATCCCCTGGTTTCAGGGTAGATACAGCACTGGACAGGTTTCTTTTAGTATTACGGCCGTAACCTACCACTACCACATCATTAAGTGTAGCGGCCAGTGTTGATACCGTAATATCGTAATAGTTCTCACCGCCCACTTTAACTTCCTTTTTTTCCACCGAAATACCGGACAGAACAAGAATATCACCACTTTTAGCAGAAATAACAAAACTTCCATCAGCCTCGGAGGCTGTTGAAGTCTTTGAACCTTTTACATTGATAGTGATGCCGGCGGCGGGCAGGCCTTTATCATCCGTCACTTTACCTTTAATAGTGCCCTGGGCAAATAGAAGAAAAGGGGCAAGCAACAATACAAGTGCAATTGTTACTCTTTTTGACATCACTAGCAGTTTAATGAGTCTTGGCATAAGCAGTCATTTTAGTTTATTATTGATTTAAGATGAGACGGTTTAGGATGCAGTAAGAAAGAAGAACGCAGTAAGCGGGGACATCGCAGGCTGGCAGATAAATTTCCCGGGGAAATCATCACTCTTTTCATACTAAGCAATCTTTCGTTTTCTTGAATTGTTAAAATGACATTTTTTTCCCGAAACATACATCTTAAGTTACCACTTTATTTACGTAAACGATTACGAAAAAACTATCTTTATCGGTGAGATAAAGCATTGATTTAGCCCATGAACAGTACTCCCACATTGAAAGATATTGCGCAGCGCCTTGGCCTCTCTGCAGCTACTGTATCCAGAGCGTTGCAGGACAGCTACGAAATAGGCGAAGCAACCAAAATGAAAGTATTGCAATTGGCAAAAGAACTTAATTACCGGCCGAATCCTTATGCCAGCAGTCTCCGCCGGAGGGTAAGCAAGACGATCGCTGTCGTGTTGCCCGAAGTAGTCGATAGTTTTTTTTCCCTGGCAATTAATGGTATTGAATCAGTCGCTATTGAAAAGGGATATCATGTGCTTATTTATCTTACTCATGAAAGTGCGGAAAGGGAAAAAGCTATCCTGAATGAATTTAAAAACGGGAGGGTAGACGGCCTTCTTATTTCTGTTTCTGAAGAAACGGCATCCGGCGAACACATAAAAGAAGTGATGGACGCTGGCGTGCCTGTAGTATTTTTTGACAGGGTATGTGAAGACGTGGAAACCACCAGCGTTTCTACCAATGATTTTGAATGTGGCTTGCTTGCTGCCAGGCATCTTATATCCCAGGGATGCAAAAAAATAGCCTATTTATGTACATCTCCATCCCTGCATATCAGCAAAAAACGGCTGGAAGGATACCAGGAAGGACTCAGAGAAAGTAATATTCCTATAAAAGACACTGATATTATAATATGTGGCAGTAGCCTTGAAGAAAACAGCCTGCTCCTTCAAAAGGTTTTACAAAAAAAGAACAGGCCCGATGGGTTGATTTCTTCCGTTGAAAAACTTACTACCCCGGCATATCTGACCTGTCAGAAGTTAGGACTTTCCATTCCTGATGATGTAAAACTGGTTAGCTTCACCAATCTCCAGGCGGCTTTAATATTACAGCCTACACTTACCACCGTTACACAGCCGGCATTTGATATGGGTGCAGCAGCAGCAACGGCTTTATTTAAAAGGCTCGATAAAAAGAAACGGCCGGTTCAGAATGAAAAAATGATCATTGATTCAGTTTTGATTGAAAGGGATTCGAGCAAGGCTATAAAATAATCAAGGCATTTAATTAAACTGGTAGTGAGCCAGGCCAGGATCTTGCAAATCAAAACATGGCTTATTGATATTACCATGGAAGGCTTAACAATCCGGTAATATGCTGCCATTACTTTTGCGGCGCTTCAATCGCCTGCATGCACAGCGTTCATTCTCAACAACCCGTTATACCAACTACTGTACTCTCCGCTTTCAGGAATGGGTCAGAACCGGCATTCAGGGAAATATTCATGGCATATGACGCACGACTGATGGCCTATGCCGCGAAAATTTGTACGACCCGCCAGGATGCCGAAGAAGTAGTACAGGATGTATTTGCCAGCCTTTGGGAAAACAGGGCCACAATGGAAGGCAATGATATTTCGGGCTGGCTGATCACTGTATGCCGCCATAAAGCACTAAAATCATTACGCAGACAGATATTTCATACCGATATCGGCGCATTGCCCGAAATGCCCACTCGCCAGCTCAATCCGATTGAACAACTCTACTTTGAGGAAATCGAAAAACATATAAGGGCTGTCATACAAACGCTGCCTCCGGTACGCAGGAAAATATTTCTTATGAGCAGGGATGAAGACAAAAGCTACCAGCAGATTGCCGATGAACTGGATATTTCCGTGCTAACAGTCAAAAAACAGATCAGCCTGGCCTTATCATATCTCCGTACGCAGGTCTCCCCTTATGCCTGCTCACTTGCCCTGTTGCTCTTCTCCGAATATTAACTTAATGTTACCGGTACTACTTCTTCAATATAGTTGGGTACTTCTTGTAAAAGATACCTGCTATGTCCATTACACCGGAACTTTTAAAGCAACTGTTGCGTAAACAAAAGGAGAAAACCATCACTGCCCGTGAAATGGTTTTGCTTCGGTTGTATCTCTCCACACCCGAAGCAGAAGAAGTTTTAGCAACGATTGATTTTTCTGATATGCCGGAGGCCGACGGGCCTGCCATTGATCCTGAACTGCGCTATCAGCAACTACTGCAGAAGATTGAACAAGTGCCTTCACAGCACCGTTTGCCATGGCGCAGACGGGCCGTTGCTGTAGCAGCTACCGTAGTAATCTTAGCTGGTGGAGGATTATTGTTCCGGTATATTGGTAATACATCATCACAGGTAATTACAGCCATGCTCACAGAACATACCGGTAATGGCGAGTTAAAAGAGATTGTGTTATCTGATAGTACACATATATGGCTTAATGCGCGTTCCGTTATTAGCTACCCGGCAGCCTTTACCGGTAAAGAGCGGAAAGTATTCCTGAAACAGGGAGAAGCATTCTTTAAGGTCACACACAATGCGCAACAACCCTTTATTGTACAAAACAGTGATAGCATACAAACTACTGTATTGGGAACATCCTTTGCCGTTAGCACCGACAGTTTTACACGCCATATGCAGGTGGCCGTCAAGACCGGTAAAGTGAAAGTGGAACGGAAAGATGCTACCATTGCCACCCTGTTGCCCGGAGACCAGGTAAATTATAATATCAGCAATAACAATACTCAGCTAAGCCATATCACTGCAGATGATATCGGGGCATGGACAAGAGGAGAGATCAGGCTTTCCCAAGCTGGCTTTACTACTATGGCATCCCTCATGCAACAACTGTATGGAATAAAGGTAGTGGCCGGCAGCCCTGATGTAAGCCGGAACCTGTACAGCCTGCCCATCAGATACGGCACAAATCCCCGTAAGCTCATAGAAGTCATCTGCGCTGTCAATGGCAATTATGCCGAATGGAACAAAGCCGACAGTACCCGCATCATCATTCACTAAAAATAAAAAAGCACCTGTTGGAAGCAGGCGCTGATCAACACCGGTATTGGAAGTACCGGCATTTTTAATAATAAAAACTAAATCGAAGGTATGGAATTTTCACATCGTTCAAAACCACCACTGTGTTTATGGAAATGGCTCTTGCTATTCGTATCATTGACGCCTTGTACCCTGGTGCAGGCGCAGCAATCAGTTTCTCCTTTATCGAAAAAGATCACTATCAGTTTTACCGGTGAGGATATGGCGTTCGCTTTGCAGAAGATCGAAAAAAACGCCGGACTGAAACTGGCTTTCAATCCCGAAAACACAACAGGCTATAAAGCACCCGTAGTATC
>CBHEUU010000044.1:0-14062 GCA_965990355.1 uncultured Chitinophagaceae bacterium | reverse complement strand
GCACCGGCATGGTCCTTTAATTCGTTTTTATCAGCACCGCGATTGTTATATGCTTTTGCAAAACCGGGGCGCAGACTGATCGCTTTTGTATAATCTGCAATGGCACCGGCATAATCCATCCGCCTGGACCTTGCCAGTCCGCGGTTGAACCATGCTTCGGTCAAATACTGATCCTCCTCAATGGCGCGGCTGAAATAATCCTCGGCTTGCTGGTAATGGCCACTCGCGGCATGCTTCACACCTTTATTATAGTATTTAATGGAACGTTGGGCGGGAACATATATCCACAACAACACACAACTTATAAATAAGATTGTTTTTTTCATGGCTGATGATTTAACCATGAAACTAACTTTCCATAATTGTGAAGAACAGCGGGATTGAGCAGTTTACGGGCAAGAATGAGCAGTCCGGGTTTACCGGCCCTCTCTTCCCGCGTGCAGATATTTGAGCAGGTATTCCTTCCGGCTTCTCGATACATCAATAACTGATCCATCGCTCATGATCAGTGAGCCGCCTTCTCCACGGATATATTTATTGATCTCATTAAGGTTGACAAGATAAGAATGGTGCACCCGCATAAAGTTATACTCGCCCAGCATTTCTTCGATCTCCTTCAGCGTACGTGAAACGATGAGCTTTTGGTTTTCTTTCAATAACAGAATGGTATAGTTACTGCTGGAAGAGCAACTGATGATCGTATTCACCTGTATCACCTGTAATCCCTCCATGGTTGGCAACGCGATCCTGCCCGGTTGCCGTGAAGGCAAATGAATCTTTTGCAATAAAATTTCCAGCTGTTGCATCACCGGTTGATTTACCCGCCGGATCGCTTTATCCACTGCCACACGTAATTCATCCTTGTCCACTGGTTTCAATAAATAATCGAGCGCACTGAAGCGGATAGCTTTGATGGCATACTGGTCGAAACTGGTGGTGAATACGACATTGAAATTAATGTTGCCCAGTTTTTCCAGCAATTCAAACCCGTTGATATGGGGCATTTGTATATCCAGGAAAACAAGTTGTACTGTATGTTTAGATAAAGCCTTCAGTGCTTCTTCCGGTGAAGTGTATATGCTTTGCACTTCCACTTCGGGACAATATCGCTCCAGCAGGGTGTGCAATACATCGCAGCAATCAGGTTCGTCGTCGATTATTATTGCTTTAATCATGATCTTGCTTCAATAATTTCATTAAATTCCTTGCAGTGTATATCCAGTATCACTTTGGTACCGGCTATATTCCCTTCCTCATCTATGATATCTTCCATCCGCAAGGAAGTCTGTACCCCACTGTCTTCATTGAAAAGCGCCAGCCTTTCAGCCGTAATTTTCGCTCCAAGTGATTTGTGTTCATCACCTGATCTGTTTTTGATCTCCGCTGCTTTCGCCCTGCCCACACCATTGTCGGCAATGATGCATTGAAGAAAGCCCGGCTGTTTCAAAAACGAAATAGAAAGTTCCCCTGGTCCTTCTTTGTGCATCAATCCATGCCAGATCGAATTTTCGCAAAACGCCTGCAGTAATAAAGGAGGTATCAGTATATTGGCAGGATTGATATCGTTGGTAAAACTAATAGTATAATCAAACTGGCTCTTGAACCGTAATTGCTCCATCCCAATATACAACCGCAACGTTTCCACTTCTTCTTCCAGCGTGATCAGGGATTTTTTTGAATTGATCAATACCATCCGGATCAGCCTGGAAAAACGAGTGAGATAATCTGAAGCCTGGTCCGGTTCGTTCTTTAGTATGAACCGGTTGATGGAGCTCAGGCAATTGAAGATGAAATGAGGGTTCATTTGTGCTCTCAAAGCCTGCATCTCCAGTTCGGTAGCAGCCCGTTGCCATTCTATCCGCGAGCTCTCGTTGCGCAGCTTTTCATTTTTCCGCTTGAGGCTAATATTCCAGAATATGATGGAGCCAAGTGCTATCAGGAAAATGATTCCTCCTATCAGCAAGTTGCGGAATACACGGCTTTCACGCAGGTTCTGCGCATTGATCTGTTGCTGCTTTTTCAACAAAGCTATTTGGGTTGCTTTCTGTTCATCTTCCTTGATACGGCGAAACTCGAACAATCGTCCTTTCAACTGATCGTTGTTGATAGAATCCTTCATCAGCACATATTGCCTGAAACTGGTAAGCGCTGCCGCAGGCTGGTTTATTTCGGTATAAATAGCCGACAACATTCCGGCTGCATCCCTGAGATTCAGTCTTCCATTCTTCTCTTTGGCCCTTCTCAATACTTCGTTTGCCATATTGAGAGCTTTTGTATATTCCTTGCGGAGCAAATAAATTTTTGCAAGACCCAGCATGGCATCGTAACGGATATGCCCCTCTCCTCCACTATCACTAAGCTTATACAATGTGTCAAAATATACATATGCCGAATCATTACTTCCAAGCAGCAGGTGATATTGACCCATTTTTAATTTCGAAAGCAGGCTGCCGGGATTACCAGCAAAACTTCGTTTGTAATAAAATAATGCCGAATCGTATTGCTGCCTGTCGCAATGCAGATCACCCATGCAATGAGCAAGATGCCTGTATGGCCAGGTGCCGGCTTCAGGATTAAGACTATCAGCCCGTTTATAATATTCAAGTGCTGTTGAATAATCGCCTATAGCACGATATAGTTTTCCCAATTGCAGAAGGGATAATATTTTATTGGAAATATTGTTGAACTGATCGCTTAGGTTGAATGCGTGTTGAGCAGTTTCGAAAGCTCTTTCATAATTTCCCTGATCGCCATAAATAGAACTGATGGTAAGAAAGGCATCGGGCATCCTGCTTTCCTTCCCTCGCTGTTTGTAAAGATCTACTACCAGCATAATGGTATCGATAGCCGGCTGGAATTCGCCCTGGTACCACAATGCCTGGCCAATACCCCTGATAGCTTCCATTTCCATTACGGAAAAACCTTCTTCCCGGGCAATCCGTTCGCCGGTACGGTAATATTGCATTCCGACCTCAGGCTTGCTCTTTTGAAGAAAAAGGGTGGCACTATTGAGAGCGGCTCTGCAGGCGCCCTGCTTGTACCCGATACGGGTAGCCAGTTCGAAAGCTGGCAGGGAATAAGCGATGCCTGAATCGGAAGATACCTGAACAGCAGTCATATACAACGACATGATCCTGATCAGGGTATCTACTTTGGCACTATCTTTTAAAAAAGGTAATTCTTTCTTTAGACGGTTCAGCTCGAAGTATTCGGTACTGTCCTGTGCCGGCACCGAATAGTAAAACCATCCTATAAAAATAAGTAGCAGAAGGGATCGGCGGAATATAAACGGAGCTATTTCAAAGTTTGATCGCACGATTTAAAAATAGCTACTTGAAAGCAAAAATGGAACAAAAATGAGCAGGCTACGATCGGGGCTGATAGTTGGCGGAGTTGGAAGAGTAACTAACGGATTATCCCAATTACCACAAAACGGACTTTGTCATGCCTTTATTCATAAAGTACCTTCATAGCATCTTACCAATTCAAAGCTCTTCCCACTCATTTCAAACTTCCACGGCTTTGTTCCAGTATTTTGCATTGATTTGCTATTGAAATGAAACCTGCACTGCTCATAAGCTTTTTATTCCTGTTCCACGTCAATTGCCTTTCGCAGGTAGCAATAACTGATTCCATACATCCATTGTTTAACCGTAAAGAACTGGATGGAGATAAAATAAGAAGTCAGTTTGATAATTTCGAACCAGCTTTTCCAACAAGAAAAGTCAGGGAAAAATACAACCAGGTGATTTTATCCCTGTTCCACTCCCGCAATTTATACATCAATACGGGCTTGAACCTTTCAGAAAAGCCAAAAGAATTGGCCCCCTTTAAACTGGAACTTAAAAAAGGGATGGGATATGCGGTGATGGGGAATATTCCCAATATAAGCTCCGCAGTCCCGCTTTTTGACTCGTTGCCTGTAATTGTGACCGCCTATGGCATTAACAACGAAAACAGAAGTTACTTCAGGTTCAGGGTGATCAAAAACAGAGATGAAGAAATAGTTCCCTGGCAGGAACCTCATCTGTTTA
This sequence comes from uncultured Chitinophagaceae bacterium, assembly GCA_965990355.1. Taxonomy (GTDB): domain Bacteria; phylum Bacteroidota; class Bacteroidia; order Chitinophagales; family Chitinophagaceae; genus Terrimonas_A. The sequence continues at coordinate 10,028 of CBHEUU010000044.1, read as the reverse complement.
GTCCTGTAATGATGTATTTCCGGTACAATGCTGATGGCACTGAGCAGCAGCAAATGGCTTACCTGGGCTCCTTCATGGTCCCTGTTGGAAATAGTCTGACTATTGAGGTGAAAAGCCTGCAAATCCCTGATACTACTTACAAAATATCAGCCGTATGGATAAAAAGGGCGCCTGCGGTGCTGGGCACTTACAGCGCCGATAAACTGAAGCATTTGTTAGATATCTATAAGTTTCAATGGAAGCATGATCTTTACAAGTTCAATACATCAACATACTATGGAGATATAGCACTGAAACCTGTCGATAGCTTACTAAGAATAGATAGTGTGTTTGAACATGATCAGAATAACCTGTTTATATACCTGAAAGATAAAGTGCGTGCAGCCGAACTGATAGAATACAACTTAGTAAAAGAAAGAGACAGCACTGGCTGGAAAGAAAACAGCTTCGACCCAAATGTGGTCTGGCTACAGGACCTATTACCCGGCGAATACAGGTTGTTGATGAGATACGCCTTTCAACGGCAAACTATCAGTAGCTTTTCGTTCACTGTAAAACCAGCATGGTATCAAACTGCATGGTTCAAAATACTGGCAGGTATTTTTGTCTTGTTATCCCTGCTGTCCGTTTACTTGTTTATCGCAAACAGGAAACAAAAAATAAGGCTTAAACATCAGCAGATCGAAAACGAGTTGTCTCAAGCTGAAATAAAATCCATTAAATCGCAGTTTAATCCGCACTTTGTTTTTAATGCCCTTGCCTCCATACAGGGGTTGATCACAAAAAACAATATCGAAGCTGCACATTTTTATTTGAATGATTTCAGTACACTGCTTCGAAACTCGCTTAAAGAAAGTGAAAAAGAATATATCAGTCTGTCCAAAGATATTTCGATGATTGACAACTATATAAAACTGGAACAATTACGCTTTAACTTCCAATACCAGATAAACCTGGATGAAAGTATAAATGCAGATGCAGTAGATATACCTGTCCTGTTATTGCAACCGGTAATAGAAAACGCCATTAAGCACGGAATAGCTGGTTTGTATGACAAAGGGAGGCTCACTATAGCTTATCTTAAAAAGAGCGCGGATCTTATAATCATAATAAGTGATAACGGGAACCGGTACAAACCCGGAACAGTAGCCTGCAATGGTCGTGGACTTAAGCTCACAGAAGAAAGGGTGAAACTGATCAACAAGACGTTGAAGGATCAATATATAAATTGGGACATAAAAAATAAAGACGGGAATACAGAAGCTGTATTTTTCTTAAAAAACTGGCTGTTATGATTCGTTCAGTGATTATTGACGATGAAGTAAATAATATTGATAACCTCAATGGTTTACTGCAGCAATACTGCCCACAGGTACACGTGGCAGGAACGGCTATGAACGCTGAAAGTGGCGCCCGTATCATCAAAGAACTGGCCCCTCAGCTTGTATTCCTGGATATCCAGATGCCGGATAAGAGCGGGTTTGATATGCTGAAGGACCTGCATGATTATAACTTTGAAATAATACTCGCGACCGCTTATGATACTTATGGCATCCAGGCGGTAAAGTTCTCGGCATTGGATTACCTGTTAAAGCCACTGAATATTGCAGAACTTAAAAGCGCTGTTACAAAAGCGGAAAAGCGTATTAAGGAAAGTCAAAAAAACCACGAGCTGGAAAACCTATTGACGCTGATCAAAAACAGGGAAGAAAAATCTACCCACCGGCTGGCTCTGCCGACAATGAAAGAAACACGCTTTGTCAATCCCAGGGAGATCATCCGCTGCGAATCGACCAACGCTTACACGAGTTTCTATCTTGTCAATAACGAAAAAATCGTGGTTTCTAAACCTATATACGAATATGAGGAGTTGCTGGCCGATTTTAACTTTATACGTTGCCATCAATCACATCTGATCAACACTCACTTTGTTAAAAGCTGGTTAAAGGGAAATGGTGATCATCTGATTTTGGAAAACGGGACACAGATACCAGTTTCCAGGAACAAAAAAGAGCTGGTGACCCAAAGCTTAATCCACTTAAAATAAAATTCACTATATGAAGCAACTGATCGTAGGTATTGCATTAGCAATATCGGTACCCGTTTTTGCCCAAAACAAACCGGATACACCTATTCCTGTTGAAGATAAAAGAATGGATACTTACCTGCAAAACCGCCAGCCCGCCTTACTGCGGGTAAAAGTGATAAACAGCACAAAGAAGCTGGTTGATATTGCGGTCAGGTATACCATTGTCCATCCGGGTTCGGAATTGCAGGAAACGGGCAACACGAAGCTGGATGAGCATGGTGAGGCTACCATCATCTTAAAAGAAAACCTGCCCTATCAACAGGTATGGTTGGCTGTGAAGGATCTCTTTTATTCAGGCCTCGTGCTCAACAGCGACCTTAATGTAAACATTGATGCTGCAATGATCCGGGATGAGGTCTTTTTCTATGGCGACGGAGTTTCACTCAGTGGACCGGACGCAAACCTGAATAAACAGCTCATGAAAAATATTTTATATAAGCGAAAAGAAAAATCTGCATTGAACAGCATGCGTCCCGATATCTGTATCAATGCAGCGAATGGAGCAATCCCAGTACAGAATTTTATAAAAAAGGCTGACTCTATCTATACTGCCTTGAAAAGGCTGGATGATGATTTCCTGAAAGAAAATCCGGGCTTTGATTGGGCGATTAAAAACGAAAGGAATTCCTTCTTTTACCAATGGCTGATTGTCGGGTTCAATAACAAAGAAATACCTGCTGATTGGTTCGCAAAGATCCAACAACACCGGCCCTACTTCATGTCAAATGAAGGTGTCGGGTTTTACAGAAGTCTTTCCGGCCACCTGGCAAATAAAAACCGGGAGAAAACAGCCCTTTTGCAAAAAGAATACAAGAATAAAACCAGTTTGACACCTGATCAAAAAATGGCGTTGGATAAGATCGAGCTGCAACAATCATTGCTATCCATACAGCAATATTCCAAAGGACCGAGAGCAGACATTCTTACGTTGGGATTAATGGAAAGATGGAAAGATCAGTTTGCGTATGTATATCCTGTCCTTATTAATTCAATTGAATCAAACTGGGCGAAAAAATTTATCGAATCCAAGCTGGAGCAGACATTAGCCAACCAGCGGCAGATAGATGATCTCTTTAAATCGGCTGCTGCTACTCAGCAATCTGGCAATTATTACATCGGAAAACCGGTTGCTGAATTACCATTTGGCGCCCGTCTTTATACATTAGACAGCATTCAAAAAATAGAAGATTTTTTATCGAACCTCAGATCAAAGTTCAGTAATAAGATTTTGTTGCTGGATATCTGGGCCACCTGGTGTGCCCCTTGTATCAGTGACATTCCCTATAGCATAAAACTTCATGAAGAAAACGGTGATCTGCCTATCGAATACATTTACCTGTGCACCAGTTCCGGATCTGACGAAGACACATGGAAACGGAGAATAGGAACGATGAAACCTCCCGGCAATCACATTTTTATTGATGATACGCTGTTGAATGCCCTCCGTAAAATATTGCATGCAGAAGGTGGCTATCCAACTTATGTGGTAATAGACAGAGAGGGTAAGGTAAATACCAAAGCTATTTCCTTTATGAGCGGTCTTGACCGGGATAAGTTAAAAACTGCGGTTGGAATTCAGTAATACTACCAATTAATAAACAATCCTTATAAACGAAACTCCCTGCCTCGGCAAACGCACTTTAACTTTCAATTCTTTATTAACTATTTTAATCTTTTCAGGAGATGACAACAATTGCAGTTGCCCTGACTTTTCAAGTGTTCTATATTGCTCAGGTGTCGGAGCCTCCGGAGATCCCATTTTTTTCCAAACCACATATGAATTACTATGCTCCTGATCTATTCGGTAATGATAAAGCGTTGCCTTCTTCGAAGGAATATTTTTTATTGATAGATCAATTTCAGCCACACCATCTGTTATATCATCATCATGATAATTCCATAACATAACCGCAGCTGATTTCTTATCACAGGAAGCCAGCGCATTTACATCTGTACGAACGCCTCTTACACCAGACTCCATTATTGATTTAGCATCATACTGAAAATCGCCGGTTACTTCTACTCTATTACCCGTCATCATTCCCAACATCCGGAAAACAATCAACACTGGTTTATCCACACCATTTGTAGCCAGCTCACGAAAACCATAAAAACAGGGTTGGTTTTCAAATTCAAACGACCAGTTAACTGCGCCAATGATATTTGTTCCATAGGCCTCGTCAAGGTCCATGATGCGCGCAATAGAAGCGGCAGTATAACTGGAATACATCGTGCCATTGCGGTAAGCATTCTGCGGATCGGTTTTCATGCCGCAAGCTGCACATCCTTCCGGATCTGATTCACCAATGATGACGGGAATATTTTTTAATTCAGGAAAAGAACTGATGATTTTCAGATGCCTGTTCACATCTTTCAATTGATTGCCCATGCCCATTCTTACCCTGTTGTTCGTGAATGCCGGGTATCCTTTGGCATGGAAAGCCAGAAAATCAAATGGTGCTCCGGTCCCACCAGTAGCTTCGTTCTTTTCTTTCAGGCAATGAACAATGAACCTGCGCATGAATTCGCCTGCACCTCCTGTGGCATGCGGCCCACCCATCCTGGCTGTTGGTAACGCTCTCTTTACTGCATCTGCTGCATAATCATACATCTTACAATAAGTGCCGATCTTATCTTCAACCATCAGGTAATATCCATCTGCTTCGTTCCAGAGTTCCCAGTACCAGGTTTCTACTTCCTGCTTTCCATAGCGATCAATGCAATGCTTCACCCATTGAAAGATCAGCTCCGCCCACTTGTTATAATCCTTCGGTGGATAAGCCCAGCCAGTGCAGATTTCTTTATAGTTAATCCCCGGCTTCCAGTAGTGGCGATACGGTGTCGGATTGGTTGATAAAGCTTCCGGCATAAACCCGATCTGCGCGAGAGGTTTCATCTTCCGGTTGATATAGGTATCAAAAATAGAATCGACAATCGTCCAGTTATAAATAGGATTACCATCTTTATCTTCCGTATACATATTGGTTGATCCCCACTTCAATGCTGCGGAACCATCACCGGTATTCATCAGGTTATGTGCCCTGACATACACTGGTACAGGACTTAAAGCTGCCAGCTCAGACAACAGCTTTTTTCCATCCTTCATGTAGGTATAATTAGGCTCGTCGTACCCAAACCATGCCCAGATTGGCTTCAGTGCAGATTTTTGTTTGGCCAGGTCCACTTCAATGGAAACTGATTTTTGCTGACTGAATACGCATGGAGTGTGCAAACAGAAGATAAGTAGTAAGGCTATTATTTTCATGGAGCAATGATTTATCGGAAAATGTTTTGAACCGGAAACAAGTGCAAAAATAAAAAGCAGCCGGAAAACCGGCTGCCTTTTATTTTAGAATGCTACCATCAGGCTATATATCAAACCTATCTAAATTCATCACTTTATTCCAGGCTGCTACAAAGTCTTTCACAAATTTCTCACGGGCATCCTCACTTCCGTACACTTCTGCAATAGCCCTTAGTTCTGCGTTAGAACCAAACACAAGATCTGCACGGGTGCCAGTCCATTTGGGTTGGCCTGTAGTGCGGTCGCTGCCTATATATAATTCCTTGTCTTCAGAAGCAGCTTTCCATGCGGTGTTCATGCTCAGCAGGTTTATAAAGAAATCGTTGGTAAGCCGGCCAGGCTGTTGCGTGAAAACACCATGTTTGGAGCCATCGAAGTTTGTATCCAGCACACGCATACCTCCTACCAATACGGTCAATTCAGGTGCGGAAAGCGTAAGCAGTTGAGCTTTATCTATCAACAGCTCTTCAGTAGATACGACAGATCTTGATTTGCGGTAGTTGCGGAAGCCATCAGCAACGGGCTCCAGGTAACCGACTGAATCAATATCGGTTTGTTCCTGCGAAGCGTCCATCCGGCCTGGTGCAAAAGGAACGGTGATCGCATGTCCTGCATCTTTCGCTGCTTTTTCAACACCTGCGCCACCAGCAAGCACAATCAGGTCTGCCAGCGAAACTTTTTTACCGTCTTTCTGCGCGCTGTTAAATTCTTTTTGAATACCCTCCAGCACACTCAATACTTTTTGCAGCTGCACTGGGTTATTGACCGGCCAGTTCTTCTGAGGTGCCAGGCGAATGCGAGCTCCATTGGCGCCACCGCGTTTATCTGAACCCCGGAAAGTAGAAGCCGAAGCCCATGCAGTGGAAACCAGTTCTGATACGCTCAATCCTGATCCAAGTATTTTTGTCTTCAGCGCTGTAATATCATTTTCATTTATCAATGCATGGTCAACCGCAGGAATAGGATCTTGCCAAAGCAATTCTTCTTTTGGCACATCGGCACCAAGATAACGTGCGCGTGGCCCCATATCGCGGTGTGTTAATTTAAACCATGCCCGTGCAAAAGCATCTGCAAATGCTTCGGGGTTTTCCAGGAAGCGGCGGGATATTTTTTCGTAAACAGGATCAAATCTTAAAGAGAGATCAGTAGTAAGCATGGTTGGTACATGCTTTTTTGAACCATCATACGCATCGGGAATAATTTGCTCTGCGTTTTTAGCTACCCATTGGTGTGCACCACCCGGGCTTTTGGAAAGCTCCCATTCAAAGCCAAACAGATTCTCGAAGAAATTATTGCTCCATTTGGTAGGTGTTTTTGTCCATATTACTTCAAGCCCGCTTGTAATGGTATCAGCTCCCACGCCGGAACCATAACTGTTGCTCCAACCAAAACCCTGTAATTCCAAATCAGCACCTTCGGGTTCTTTGCCTACATGAGTAGATGGAGCAGCGCCATGAGTTTTGCCAAAGCTGTGGCCACCTGCTATCAGCGCAACTGTTTCCTCATCGTTCATGGCCATGCGGCCAAAAGTATCACGGATATCTTTTGCAGCAGCAATGGGGTCTGGATTGCCATCGGGGCCTTCGGGATTCACATAGATCAAACCCATTTGCACTGCAGCAAGTGGTTTTTCCAGTTTGCGCGAATGGGTACCACCCTCATCATCGTCAGATACAACTACACCATGATTTTCTTCCACACCGTGTGAGCCATGAGCATAACGGATATCACCACCCAGCCACTTGGTTTCAGAACCCCAATACACATCTTCATCCGGCTCCCATACATCTTCACGCCCACCTGCAAAACCAAATGTTTTAAAACCCATTGACTCCAATGCTATATTACCAGTAAGGATCAACAGATCTGCCCATGAAATTTTGCGGCCATATTTTTGTTTGATAGGCCAAAGCAGTCTCCGTGCTTTATCGAGGCTCACATTATCGGGCCAGCTATTAAGCGGAGCAAAACGTTGCTGCCCTGAGCCAGCACCCCCACGGCCATCACCTACACGATAGGTACCTGCACTATGCCATGCCATGCGAATAAACAAAGGACCATAATGCCCGAAATCGGCCGGCCACCATGCCTGTGAATCGGTCATGAGTGCATGAAGATCTTTTTTTACAGCTTCCAGGTCGAGACTTTTAAATGCTTCGGCATAGTTAAACTCTTCACCCATCGGGTTTGATGAGGGCGAGTGCTGGCGAAGGATGCTTATCTTCAGTTGGTTGGGCCACCAGTCGCGGTTCCTGGTACCGCCACCACCAACATTATGCTTGATACTCCCATTATGAAATGGGCATTTACTGATGTCGTTTGATCCGTTTTCCATTTTTATAAGTTTTTATTGTGCAATCCAGAATAATAAAATTAGCGTATTGAAAGATATAATTACAATCAATTAATTCTATATTCAAATAGTTTAAATCTATAAGACATAAAACAAAAAGCCCGCAGAGGTTTAACTATGCGGGCTGTCGCTATATTAATTATATCAGGGGCAAATTATCCGGTTATGTACTTATTGGGGTTGGCCATCCTTGAGATCACATAATTATAATACCGAAGTTTCACTAATAATCGTTTACTTGGCTTAAACCCGGACAGCTGCATCAAAGCAACACCCGCAAGAATAGTGACCAATCCGCCGAGTTGGATGCTGTTGATATATTCACCGGCAAACAACCAGCCCAATATTACTGCCACTATTGGGTTAACGTAAGTATGGGTGCTTACCAGCACTGGCTTTTTAACCGAAAGCAACCATATATAAGAAATGTAAGCGATAATAGATCCGAAAAGGATCAGGTAGCCAAGGCTCAGCCAGGCTTTCGCAGAAACCTGAGCGAAAGAAAAGGACTGCCACTCATTCCTGAACAACGCCACTATAAAACATACAATACCGGCCACTACAAGCTGCTGGGCCACGTTCATTATTGTGGATTGGTTTGAAGATTTTTTACTCCGTGAATAAAGAGAGCCGGCAACCCAGGAGATACTGCTGATCACCAGCAGGGCAAATGCCAATGTTTTGAGTGAACCATTTGTGTTGGCTACTTCTTGCGTAAAACTTCCTTTTGTAAAAAGGATCAATCCAGCAAAACCAGTGACAAGTCCCGTTACGATAACAGGGTTAGAGAAATAATATTTCCAGTTTTTCCGGTCCAATGCTGTAAACCAGAAAGGACCAGTTGCTGCAATCACGCAGGCTTCTGAAGATGGAATAAATTGTTCTGCCCAGGCTACCATGCCGGTACCTCCAACCAGTACGAGGGTGCCTGCCACACCATTGCTGGCCCACGACTTCCATGATACAGGCTTCTCGTTTTTTGTATACAGAAAAACCAGTAAGATCAGCCCGGCTATAAAAAAGCGGAGGCCTGATAAAACAAAAGGAGGAAACCCTTCCAATCCATACAAAACTGCAAGAAAGGTTGAGCCCCAGATCAGGTAAATGCTGGCGAAAGCCAGTAGTATAAATAATTGTGATGGTTGTTTATCTTTTGTTGGCATAATGCACCTGTTTGAAAGTGAAAAAACAATAGCCGCATGTGAAAACATTCGGTTTCAAAAAGCGCAAGCAAATCGTGAACAGTTAAGAGTAACAGTACCGCTTTCGGGAACCCTGGCGGTAGTTACTTACCCTGTGAATGGGCGGGTGATATGTGCAGATAATTCTGGCCACTATTTAGCATTAAATCTGGCATAAAGTTACTTTATATACTAATTATAACTGGATCAGGCCGTTAAATCAGTAATAATTGCCAGGTTTTAACAAATTCACAGAAAATTTTTCTTTTTAAGAAGCTAGTCTACTACCTTTAGAGATGAATTTTCTGTCGCAATATGGAAGCATTAGATACTACAGATATACGCATCCTGAAAATATTACAGCATGATGCAAAAAAGACAACGAAAGAGATAGCAGAATTGCTGAACCTTTCCATATCACCGGTGTATGAACGCATCCGCAGAATGGAAAGAGAAGGGTATATCAAAAAGTATGTAGCGATACTTGATAAGAAATTACTGAAACGTTCCATCACTATTTTCTGCCATGTCACCATGAAGCAACATAGCGAATCCAGCATTGAAAAATTTGAAGCCGAAGTGATGAAACTGGAGGAAGTGCAGGAATGTTACCAGATGTCAGGATCGGTAGATTTTTTTCTGAAGATCAATATGGAAAGCCTGGATGAATATCATATTTTTTTACGTCAGAAACTGTCGAGAATTGCCAATATCGGCACTCTAAGCACTACGTTTGTATTAAGAGAAAGCAAACACACCTCGGAGCTTTATTTTTAATACTTTCCCAAACAAGCTGGGTTAATAAATGACTCTTATCTTAAGCTACATCGGTTGTTTCATAAGTTTATTACTGAGTTTTTTTCTATTCTCGGTAAGATCACCCCACCGGTTCAGTAATCGTCTGTTCGGTAGCTTTCTATTATTAACAGCAGTAGAAATAAGCGCATGGTTTTCGAACAGTCAACTGGCAGCCATTCCCAGCCTGCTGATGTTGCGAATTACCTCCGGGCTGCTGCAAACACCTTTGTTTTTTCTTTATGTTGTATCGGTTTGCCGTTCTGATTTCAAACTAAGCAGCAAGGATGGACTTCACCTGTTGCC
>CBHEUU010000043.1:0-14101 GCA_965990355.1 uncultured Chitinophagaceae bacterium | reverse complement strand
AAAGTGCCCGTCAGTAAATTGACCAGTGATGAATACCTGCAGGAAAGAATGAAAGATTATTCACCCGATAAAGCCGGAGCAAGCACGGACGTCCCTCCTGGAACAGTAAACGTGTATGAAAGCCCTGAAACCACTCATCTCAGCGTGATGGATAAAGACGGTAATGCAGTGGCAGTAACAACCACGCTCAACAATTCTTACGGAAGCCGCACTGTTATTGGTGATGCCGGTTTTTTAATGAATGATGAAATGGATGATTTCAGTATCAAACCCGGCGTACCGAATATGTATGGCGCTATCGGTGGAGAAGCCAATGCCATTGCACCAGGTAAAAGAATGCTGAGCTCGATGACACCAACCATTGTATTAAAAGACAATAAACCCTTCCTGGTGTTAGGCACACCCGGCGGCACTACAATACCCACTTCTGTATTTCAAACCCTCGTAAACGTTATTGAATTCGGCCTTACTACCACAGATGCAGTGGATAAACCCAAATTCCATCATCAATGGCTGCCTGATGAAGTGACCATTGAAAAAGGATTTTCAGAATCCACGGCCGAAGCATTAAAAAAAATGGGATATAACCTGAAAACGGCCGGAGGTATCGGAAGAACAGAAGTGATCAGGGTATTGCCGGGAGGAAAACTGGAAGCAGTGGCAGACAGGCGCGGTGATGATTCGGCAGAAGGTTTTTGAGCTAACTTTGTAGATGAAAACGATCTATATCCGCAAGGAAGATTTATCGGTAATAGATCCGGTCAACAGAGCGATGGTATTAAAGACCCTTCAAAGAAATTTTAATCTGCCCCTTCGTATCTTTGCAACATGGCAGAAGATCTATCCATCCACACAGGCACAAAGGAAGAACAATATCAATCCCTGATCCCCCAGATCAAAGGTTTGCTGGAAGGCGAACCGGATTTAGTGGCCAACCTGGCCAATACAGTAGCTGCATTGAAAGAACAATTCGGCTGGTTATGGGTAGGGTTTTACCTGGTTAAGCAGGACGAATTAGTGTTGGCTCCGTTCCAGGGACCAGTTGCCTGCACGCGTATCCGCAAAGGCCGCGGCGTATGCGGTACCAGTTGGGCCCAGGCCAAAACACTGATCGTACCTGACGTGGAGAAATTCCCGGGACATATTGCCTGCAGCAGCCTTTCCCGTTCGGAAATAGTAGTGCCTGTGATCCGCAATGGTGAAGTGATCGGCGTGCTGGATGTTGACAGTGCTGAAGAAGATCAGTTTGATGAAACCGATCAGCGATACCTGGAAGAGATTATTGGTTTTATCTCCTTTTGATATATGCCTGAAACCATTTCCATACTGGTAAAAGGAAAAGTACAGGGAGTTTTTTTCCGGCAATCGACCAGGGAAAAAGCAACGGAACTCGGACTTACCGGTGAAGTAAAAAATAGGGATGATGGTTCCGTGTTTATTATTGCCACCGGTTTACCGGATCAATTAAATGCCCTGGCTTATTGGTGCGAGCAAGGGCCAGCAAGAGCAAAAGTGAGCAGTGTACATGTGGAGAACCTCCCCTTCCGGGAATTCAATAGCTTCAATATTGTCAGGTAAAAAATAAGCTTACTTCAGATTCGTCAGCATATCTTTTGTCATCGCCTCAAGGTTATACTCTTCTTTCCAACCCCAGTCATTCCGCGCTACAGAATCATCTATGCTTTGGGGCCAGCTATCAGCAATGGCCTGGCGGTAATCAGGTGCATATTTGATGGTAAACTCAGGAATATGTTTTTTAATCTCTGCAGCTATTTCTTTGGGAGAAAAACTCATCGATGAAAGATTATAAGATGTGCGCACAGATATTTTGTCTGCAGGCGCTTCCATCAATTCAATCGTTGCGCGGATAGCATCCGGCATATACATCATCGGTAGATAGGTATCTTCTTTCAAAAAGCAGTTATACTTTTTCTCTTCGAGTGCTTCATGAAATATTTCCACTGCATAATCCGTGGTGCCGCCACCGGGTGCAGATTTATAAGAAATAAGACCGGGATAACGAAGGCTTCTCACATCCACTCCAAAACGCTGGAAGAAATAATTGCACCAGAACTCACCGGCATATTTACTGATACCATACACGGTTGTTGGTTCAATAATGGTCTGCTGCGGGCAGTTTTGTTTAGGCGAAGTAGGGCCAAACACCGCAATGGAAGAAGGCCAGTACACTTTATGTATATGTTCTTCCCGGGCAATATCCAGTACATTCAGCAAGCCTTGCATGTTCAGGTGCCAGGCCAGGTTCGGGTTCTTCTCGCCAGTGGCAGAAAGAATGGCGGCCAGCAAATAGATCTGTGTAATATTCTGACGGATCACCTGCACATGCAGCATTTCCTTATTCATCACGTCCATGCTCACATAAGGGCCGGTGCCTTCCAGCAAAGGATTTTGCTCGCGCAGATCGGAAGCGATCACATTATTGTTACCATATATTTTACGGAGTGCAAGAGTAAGTTCAACGCCTATCTGTCCGCTGGCGCCTATAACAAGAATCTTTTCTTTTTGCATGCAGGGATTTTGAGACAAAGATGGAATGACAAAAGACAAATTCCAAATCAGAAATCTAAACCTGCTAACTTTGCGCCATGGAAAACTTTTTAAAAGATCTTGTAAAAGATCAATCATATGATGAGAACAATTTTTTCCTGATAGCAGGCCCCTGCGTAGTGGAAAGCGAGGAACTGGTGATGGAAGTAGCGGATAAAGTATCCGGCTGGTGCCGCAACCTGGGTATTCCCTATATTTTCAAATCGTCTTACCGCAAAGCCAACCGCACCAGCGCCAATTCGTTTACGGGTATCGGCGACGAAGCAGCGCTTATACTTGTAAAAAAGACAGGAGAGAAATACAAACTGCCCACCACTTCAGACATACATGCACATGAAGAAGCAGCAATAGCTGCGAAATATGTTGACATCCTTCAGATCCCTGCTTTTCTTTGCCGTCAAACAGATTTGCTGCAGGCAGCAGGTGAGACCGGTAAAGTAGTGAACGTAAAAAAAGGGCAATTCCTCAGTGGCCCGGCCATGAAATTTGCCGTGGAAAAGATCCAGCAAACAGGCAATGAAAAGATCATACTCACAGAGAGGGGAACTACTTTCGGTTACCAGGACCTGGTAGTGGATTACCGCAATATCCCCTGGATGCAGGAACATAAGACACCGGTTGTAATGGACGTTACTCATTCCCTGCAACAGCCCAATCAAACAAGCGGTATCACTGGTGGCAACCCGCAATTGATCGCTACCATTGCCAAGGCCGCTATCGCTGCCGGAGCCAATGGACTCTTTATCGAAACGCATCCAGAACCTGCTAAAGCATTAAGCGATGGCGCAACGATGTTGAGATTGGATTTGCTGAAAGGATTGCTGGAACAATTGGTGAAATTGAGAAATGCACTTGTTTAAGACCTCTTCCCTTTCATTCCAGGCAAAAATCCTGTGATAATACCTATCAACGGCAGATAGGCACATACTTTAAATACATAGCCAATACTGGTCATATCGGCCAGCTTTCCCAGCAAGGCTGAGCCCAGGCCTCCCATGCCAAATGCAAAACCAAAGAACAGGCCTGCGATCATACCTACCTTGCCCGGCACCAGTTCCTGTGCATACACAAGAATGGCAGAAAAAGCAGAAGCAAGCACCACACCAATAATGGCTGATAAAACGCCGGTCCAGAACAGGTTCACATGCGGAAGCAACAAAGTGAAAGGAGCCACACCAAGTATGGAGATCCAGATGATATACTTCCGGCCAAACCTGTCGCCCAGCGGACCACCCAGTAAAGTACCTGCAGCAACAGAGCCAAGGAAGATAAAAAGATGCCACTGCGATTGCTGAACAGTCAGGTGAAACTTATCAATGAGATAAAAAGTAAAATAACTGCTCATGCTGGCCATATAAAAATACTTGGAGAAAATCAACACCAGCAAAATACCAATTGATACAGCCACCCTCCTGGTGGATAGTCCATTATCAATAACCTCTGTACTGCTCTTTTTAGCGGCACGCAGGATAAGGCGTTCTTTATACCATACCGCTATTCTTGACAATACAATAATTCCCAGGATAGCAGCAATACCAAACCAGATAGCATTAGTTTGTCCATGCGGCACAATAATCGCCGCCGCCAGCAGCGGGCCTATCGCACTGCCAGCATTGCCACCAAGTTGAAAAATAGATTGTGCCAATCCGCGCTTACCACCCGATGCCAGGTGTGCTACACGCGATGCTTCAGGATGAAAAATAGACGAGCCCACACCTACCAGTGCTACTGCCACCAGTATAGTGATAAAGCCTGTTGCCAAAGATAAGGTCACAAGACCTGCAAGCGTAAAGCCCATACCTATTGCCAGTGAATACGGCTTAGGATACTTGTCGGTGTATTGCCCTACAAAAGGCTGCAATAAAGAAGCGGTGATCTGGAATGTGAAAGTGATCAACCCGATCTGTGAAAACGTCAGGTGCAGGTTACTCTTGATCAGTGGATAAATTGAAGGGATAACCGACTGCAACATATCATTCAGCAAATGAGCAAAGCTGATGGTAAACAGGATAGGAAATACGGTAGCATTGACCACTGCCCTGGAGGTAGTGGCGCTTGTTGTTGAGTTCATACAAAATGATTAGCGTTACTTCAATACATCAGGCAGAAATATGTCCATTAATACGGGCAGCAAAATGCCAGGCGTTCTTTGGATCTTTATCGATAATGCTTTTTAATAGTTTGCTATGGAGCTCCATCGTTTCAATGAATGGGGCTGTATCGGAAAACCGGCTCAGAAAACTGTTCTTCATGCGGGTGGAAAACGACTTATACAAATCAGCCAGCACATCATTGCCGGAGGCCTCAGCAATGGCATTATGAAAATTAATATCCGCGTCTACACAACCGGCTATATCCTGCTGCGTGGCAGCTTTCTCCCTCGCATCAAAATACCGCTGCATCTTCTTCACATCTTTGGCCGTCCTGTTCAACGCAGCCTTCTCCGCAATCTTCATCTCCAGCAACTGCCTCACCTCGTAAATATCCTTTACATCCGAGCGCTTCAGGCGTTGCGCGAGCGGTTCACCAATACCGGAATTGTCTTCTACAAAAGTGCCTACTCCCTGTTGCACGCGCAGCAGGCCGGAATTCACCAATAACTTAATGGCTTCACGGATAGAGGAACGCCCTACCCCAAACTGCTGCATTAGCTCCGGCTCCACCGGCAACTGGTCGCCAACCTTATACTGGCCGGAGATAATCTTTTGTTGCAGACGGGCCGCCACTTCATCGGCGAGTGACCGCCGGGCAATGTTTTGATCCATAGTCATCAGATGATATGATGAATCAAAGGTAGGACATATTTCCATAAAACAAAAAGAGGCCGTCTCTTTTTTGAGACAGCCTCTTTCTTATTTAGGAGATCGTTTTATTATCGCAGATCAACTTCTTCCACTCCGGGATATTTGCTTTTATCAAAAGCAAACATATTATCCGCAGCAGGTAAGTTTGTTTTCATGTTGGTAACAGTATATGTGTAGCGGTTCCCACTATTCTCCAGCACTTTAGTGCTGTAAATAGTTTTAGCGGTTTTATCTACCTGCAGGTACACTTTATGGAAAGCCTTGCTTTTATCAGTAGGCGTCATTTCAATTTCCTGCAATGTTTTAGCACCAACCTTCTTTTCACCATTCAGAAGATATAAAAAGTCTTTATCGTAAAAATTGGTGAATAATTTTTGGGGCGTGAGTGTATTGCCGGATGCATCGAGATTATTGATCGTTACTTCCTTAGCTGTTTTATCATAACTCCAAACTGTTTTTCCATCGCAAAAGATCTCCTGGGTACCAAAGCTCACTTTATATTTTGTGCCTTTCATGGTGATAGTGCCGGTTTTGTTGGATTGCACTTTACCTTTTGAATCTTCCACTTTATAAGAAAAAGCCGCTTGTACAGAACTGAATGTTTTGAATTTTGCACTCACAGCATCCAGCACTTTTTTTGCTTCAGGATCATTTTTTTGTGCTGTTACTGAAAGGCTTCCAAGTAAGATTGCTACTACCAGGTATAAACTCCGCATCATTGTTAATTTAATTTTAAAATATTCTTTGTTTTATAATAGGGTGCGCAAAAATAGGCAATTACATCCTTAGACTGGCAAGTACCGTACCGGGTTGCAAAGAGGTATTTGAATTAAGATTTTATTTATCCTAACATATCCAGGTGTTGCTGAAGATCTAATTCCGTCTTGATCAACACGTCTCTCGACTTGCTGCCCTGGTTTGGGCCTACAATACCGGCGGCCTCCAGCTGGTCCATCAGCCTGCCCGCCCGGTTATAGCCCAGCTTCATCCTCCGTTGCAGCAATGAGGTGGAACCCACCTGGTTCTGCACGATCAGCCTGGCGGCATCCTCAAACAATGAATCCCTGTTGGCCACATCAAACTCCTTCCCTTCCAGCTCTTTTTCATCCACGTATTCCGGCAGCAGGAAAGCCTGTGGATAACCTCTTTGCTCGTAAATGAATTCCACGATCTCTTCCACTTCCGGTGTGTCTACAAAAGCACACTGCAAGCGGGTCACCTCACCATTATGGGAAATCAGCATATCCCCCTTTCCTATCAACTGTTCCGCCCCGCCTGTATCCAGGATGGTGCGTGAATCGATCTTGGAAGAAACTTTAAATGCTATCCGCGCCGGGAAGTTGGCTTTGATTGTACCGGTAATGATATTTACAGAAGGACGTTGCGTGGCAATGATCAGGTGGATACCAATAGCTCTCGCTAATTGCGCTAATCTTGCAATAGGCATTTCCACTTCTTTACCTGCCGTCATAATAAGGTCAGCAAACTCATCAATTACCAGCACAATAAACGGAAGGAACTGATGGCCTTTTTGTGGGTTCAGTTTCCGTTTAACGAATTTTTCATTGTATTCTTTGATGTTCCGCGCACCGGCTTCTTTCAGCAGGTCGTAACGGTTATCCATTTCAATACATAAAGCATTCAGCGTATGCACCACTTTCTTGGTATCGGTGATAATTGCATCTTCTTCACCTGGGAGTTTCGCCAGGAAATGTTTTTCAATATGCCGGTACACGCTCAATTCAACCTTCTTCGGATCAATCAACACAAACTTCATTTGTGAAGGATGTTTCTTGTAAAGCAGTGATACCAGGATAGCATTCAACCCAACTGATTTACCCTGACCGGTAGCACCTGCCATCAGCAAATGTGGCATGCTCGCGAGGTCAACGATATAATTATCGTTATCGATCTTCTTACCGATAGCAATCGGCAGACTGAACGTATTATGCTGAAATTTTTCAGATGATAACAGTGTTTTCATGCTCACCACGGTCTTCTTCACATTCGGCACTTCTATACCGATCGTTCCCTTACCAGGAATCGGCGCAATGATACGGATGCCTAATGCTGCAAGGCTAAGCGCGATATCATCTTCCAGGTTCTTAATTCTGGAAATTCTCACCCCTGCCGCAGGAACGATCTCATACAATGTAACAGTTGGCCCTACCGTAGCGCTGATCTTTTGTATCTCGATGGAGTAGTTCCGCAATGTTGCGATGATCTGGTTCTTATTAGTCTCCAGTTCAGTTGGGTCCTGGATGATCTTTTCACTGCCATGTGTTTCCAGCAACTCAAGACCGGGATATTTATAATCACGCAGATCAAGCGTTGGCTCATAAGGCGGCAGGTTTTCCACTACCCGTTGTTCATCTTCTGCAGTCGGCTCTTCATCTGGTTTTGTTTTAATTTCCAGTTCAAGGCCGCTCACCGGTTTTTGCACTACAGGCACCGGCTTCAGTTCAGGTTCTTCCTCTTCTTCAACAGGTTGCTCTTTGAACTGCATGTCGTTTACCTCTAGCTGATCATGCTTATGGAAAAGATCATTTACGATCTCCTTTTCCATACTGAGCGGTATATCACCCAGATCATCCTCCTCTTCCTTCTCGATCATCTGCAGGTTATGCAAAGGCATTTCTTCTTCCGGTTCTATATTGATCGTTTTATCACCGGGATTAAGCTTATTGCCTTTACCGGTAACCGGTACAAAAAGTTTTGCTCCATCTTCTTCCTCCTCTTCAGCTTCTTCTGTTGCTTCCTCTTCCGCCGCAGCAACTGGTGGAGCCACTGTTTTTTTCCGTTCAGGAAGATTGAAAGCGGGATTGAATTGCCAGATGATATATCCCAATGCTAAAAGGAACAACAGTGCAGCTGTACCCACATTACCGAATATGCCGATCAGCCAGTTGCTGATCATATTACCAACACCACCACCAAACGGGAATTGATCTGTTCCCCTGCCAAATATAAAAGCAAGCGAAACAGATAATACCAGCAGGCCAATCGTAACATATTTCAGATTTCGCCAGATAGAAAAAACTTTCCGGCTGAAGAGCAGGTTCACCCCTACCACAAAAAAGAATGTACAGAAGAGCAAGGCTGCTATTCCGAACCATTTATAAACAAACAAATGGGATATATAGGCACCTAACCGGCCCAGCAGGTTGGCCACATTAATATCATTATCCACTAATATGCCGGCACCAGCCCGGAAAACCTTGTCCTGGTCTTCCCGCCAGGTAAAAAAATAGGAACTGAATGCAATGAAAAGAAAAATGGAAGCAAGCAATGAAACAGCGCCGGTGATTTTCCAGGTACGTTCGTCACGGGCCAGTTTCCGCCAGTCTATATTTTCTTCTTTCTCCTGCTTCCAAGCTTTTCCATCAACCTTTTTTTTGCCGTTTTTGGATGTTTTGGCAGGGGTCTTTTTCGACTTATTAGCCATAGCGGCAAAGATAACATAGTTTGGAATTTTCGGTAGTATTCGTTGAGCAGGGCTAATTTGGTTTTTTCCCACCAAGACAACAAAGAACACAAAGAGATTTCTATAACATAATACTTTGTGGCCTTTGTTGTCTTGGTGGGAAAATTTGTTGTCTTGGTGGGAAAAATTACCTGAAAGTGGTAGGCCCCAGACAGAAAAAAGCAAAGCCCTTATGTTACATTTGAGCTATATTTTTAATAACACGGGTTCATGCGCATTTTTTACCTGATTGGTTTCGTATTTTTTCTTGCCTTATCTCCCCGCATTGCTGCGCAGGACAGCACAGTATTGACCTGGGTAGACATCAGCAAGATCAGCCTTGCCAAAACGCTGGAAAAAAATATTGATTATGGGTATATAGATGCGGATGCTTCCCTCCCCGGCCAATACCATTCCATCGATTTCAAACGTGGCGGCAATATCCACCGGCGGTATGTGGAGGACAAGAATGTGACCCGGAAGATCGTTCTCCGTTTCAAAGCCCGCAACACCAGCGATTCTGCTGTTTCTGTGTGGTTTTACCCGGGTTATTATTACTGGGACATCCAATTGTACCGGGAAGCCGGCAACAGCCTGCAGGCTATCCCATCCATCACCCCCGATTATAAAAACGAGATCAGCTACCGGTATATGACTTTGGCAGCCAGAGATTCGGCCATTTTTGTAGCCGAACTGGTGCCGGTAAGAACTTATCTTAATACTATAAGGCCGAAACTGGTGAACCCAGCTTATCTCAGTTCTTTTATCAACGACACCTACAGCACCAACAACGAAGCGAAGACCTTTACCTATCTTTTTTGCGGCCTGCTGCTGATGATGATCCTCTTTTCACTGGCCAGTTTTATGCAGGGAGGCAACCTGGAGTTTTTATACTATTCGGGCTATGCTGCATTCGTAGGCCTGATGCTGCTCATCAAAGCAGTGTACAGTTATCATAGCAGCAAAATGAGTTTTTTCCAGGAAGGATACCTGGATTATGTGATGCTCTGCATCGGGCATTTATTCTATATGCTTTTTATCCAGCGTTATCTTGCCACCAAACGGAACCATCCTTTTTTGCACAGCCTGTATAATTTCGGGATCCTGCTCCTGGTGTTCTCCATTACATCTTATAGCTGCGCTCATTTCTTTACCAAAAATTATGCAGTCGAAAAAAATATCGAAAACATTACCAAGCTATTACTGCTGATAATGGTAGTCATATTCTGTATATACAGTTTGAAGCGATGGAAGAATAAATTGCTGCGCTACCTTTTCTGGGGTAATTTTTTCCTGTTTATTTTTTCATTGATGTCGCAGATGCTGATATTATGGGATGTAATACCAAGATCAGCGCCAGCCATCTTCCGCTCTGCTGTGGTGTATTATGAAATGGGATTGCTGCTGGAACTGGTGTTCTTTCTCGCTGGTCTGAACTATAAGAACCGCCGCCAGTTGATCGCTTCCGCCCGTGAGCGGGAAAGATTGAAAGCGGAGAACCAGATGAATGAGTATGAGAAGGAGATCGCTGTGTACAAAGCTCAGCAGGCCGAAAGGGAACGCATTTCAGCTGATATGCATGATGAACTTGGTTCAGGCATGACAGCAATCCGCCTGATGAGCGAGATCGCCCGGAATAAAATGAAAGAAAATACACCGGTTGAAATTGAAAAGATCTCTCATTCTGCAGATGAGGTGCTGAATAAAATGAATGCCATCATCTGGAGTATGAACAGCGGCAATGATACTGTTGACAATCTTGTATCGTATATCAGGGCCTATGCACTGGAATATTTTGAATACACACCTATTGATTGTAAAATCTATACCCCGGATGAAATTGAGCCCAGGGAACTCGCCGGTGAAAAAAGACGGAATCTTTTTCTTTGTGTAAAAGAAACGCTCAACAATGCACTCAAACATTCCAAAGCTTCTGAGCTGACTATCCGCTTTACTATTGATGATACACTTACCATCGAGATCCGTGATAATGGCATTGGCATTGCTCCCGACAAAGTCCGCCAGTTTGGAAACGGGTTAAAAAATATTGCGAAACGGATGGACAGCATAGGAGGAACCTACCGGATAGAGAATGATGGAGGAACGGTGACAACGTTGGAGCTGCCGCTCTAGATCAGCCATTGAACATTGAGTGTTGATTATTGAATATTTTATTGTGTGGCGTAGAATGCTCAATAACCAACACTCAATACTCAATGTTCAATCTTTTTTAACTGTTTATTTCATCTTCAGGACGCTTATAAAAAACAACAACCAGCCGGCAATAAAAAACAAACCACCGAACGGTGTGATAATACCAATTCCTTCCATTCCCACCTTACCTGTTGCCTTTATCATCGTAAGCAGATAAAGCGATCCCGAAAATAAAAGAATGCCTGCCAGAAAGCAATAACCAGCCCAGACCATCAGGTTTTGCTGGCCTGTTTTTTCGAATACGATAGCAGCCAGCACCAGCGCGAGTGCATGGTACATCTGGTATTGTACTCCGGTCTGAAAAGTGGTGACTGTTTCAGGAGGAACGATCTTTTTCAAACCATGTGCACCGAATGCGCCCAGCACAACAGCGATACCGCCGAGCAATGTTCCTGATAATAAAAAAGGTTTATGCATGGAATATTTTTTCAATGATCTGATCAAGTGTAGTGTGCTCATCATCTTCAATGAACACTTTGGCCTGCTCATAATAGATCTTACGGTCGGAGAATTTGCGGACAATAAAACTATTCAGCTGCGCATCGGTCAGGTTTCTCAGCAAAGGCCTTTGCTCTCTTTCTTTAATGAGGCGTTTGAATAAGGTTTGTAAAGGTGTATTCAGCCATACGGTAACGCCTGACTGGTTCATGTACTCGATATTATTGAAATAACAGGGTGCTCCGCCGCCGCAAGCCATGATGAAAGAACTATGACTTTCTGTAATAATGTTCAGCACTTCTTTTTCCTTCAGCCGGAAATACTCTTCTCCCTCCTGTTCAAAAATGAGATTGATGGATTTGCCTTCTGAATTTACGATCTGTTCATCCAGGTCGAAAAAAGGCAGGTTGAGCTTCTGGCTCAATTCCCGTCCCCGGTGGGTTTTGCCGGAGCCCATAAACCCTATGAGGAATATCTTCATTTGTAATAGTTCACTTGAACGCATTGAATCCCGTAACATCCATACCTGTTATCAGCAAGTGTATATCATGCGTTCCTTCATAAGTGATCACACTTTCGAGGTTCATCATGTGGCGCATAACGGGATATTCGCCGGTAATGCCCATGCCGCCGAGCATCTGGCGCGCATCACGGCAGATGTTGGTAGCCACTTCACAGGCATTGCGTTTAGCCATGCTCACTTGTTGAGGCGTCGCTTTACCCTCATTCATCAACACACCGAGCCGCCAGTTGAGCAATTGGGCCTTGGTGATCTCGGTGACCATTTCCGCCAGTTTCTTCTGCTGTAACTGGAAGCCCCCGATAGGCCTGCCGAATTGCTCCCTTTCTTTGGAATAACGCAAAGCTGTATCATAGCAATCCATCGCTGCACCAATAGCACCCCAGGCAATGCCATACCGGGCTTTAGTAAGACATCCTAATGGGCCTTTCAACCCCTGTACGTTGGGCAATATATTTGCTTTCGGCACTTTTACATTATCAAAAACCAATTCGCCTGTTGCAGATGCACGCAAGCTCCATTTGCCATGCGTAGTGGGAGTGGAAAAACCTTCCATGCCACGCTCCACGATCACGCCTTTTACCACACCCTGCTCATCTTTTGCCCAAACTACGGCTACCTGTGAAAAAGGCGCATTGCTGATCCACATTTTGGCGCCATTCAGTATTACATGATCGCCCGCATCGCGGATATTTGTAAGCATGCTGCTGGGATCGCTGCCATGATCAGGTTCTGTAAGACCAAAACATCCCAGCCATTCACCGCTGGCCAATTTGGGAAGATATTTGTTACGTTGCTCTTCATTGCCATAAGCATAAATTGGAAACATCACCAGCGAACCCTGCACTGAAGCAGTCGAGCGTACGCCACTATCGCCTCTTTCCAGTTCCTGCATCATCAATCCATAGGAAATATAATCCAGGCCACCTCCGCCATATTGCACCGGCACTGTAGGGCCAAAGCAACCTAAATCTCCCAGTTGCTTTACGATCTGCTGGGGAAATTCTGCTTTCTGTGCATAATCCTCTATGATGGGAGATATTTCTTTCTTTACATAATTACGGACAGATTCACGGACGAGCTTCTGTTCTTCCGATAACAGTTCGTCTACATTAAAATAATCCGGGCTGGTAAACAGGTCAGTACGGGCTGCCATGCAATCGGGTTTTAAGTTTTGGCAAAGGTACTGGGAAATATGAGAAAGTTTGTGGCAATCATGCCCGGGAAAAAACTTCGTTTATTTTCCTACCTTGTATCAAATTAGCTGTGATAATGAGAAGCATACTCGCCTTATTTACACTCGCGACAATGGCAGCCTGCAACAATAAAAAAGAACAACCGGAGACACCCGTCTTGCCTGCAAAATATGACCTGGAAAAAGACAGTTCTGTTTACAGCGGTGAAATGAAACGGTACTGGCTTGTTTTATTAAAAAAAGGAAATAACAGAACGCAGGACAGTACGAGTGCCGCTAAGATCCAGGCCGCTCATTTGGCTAATATTAACCGGCTGGCAAAAGAAGGAAAGATCATCATGGCAGGGCCAATGGGTATTGATGGCGACCTGAGAGGCATCTTTATCATAGACGCCAAAGATTCTACGGAAGTGGCAGGTTTAGTAAATACGGATACAGCAGTGATTACCGGAAGATTGAAAATGGAATATTATCCGTGGTGGAGTGAGAAAGGAAAATATATTTTCAAATAAGCCTTTTAAACAAGGTATGCTTGCATTTCCTGCTGATACTCTTTAGCCACTTTCTGTGCGGCTTCTGCAAAGTCATCACCCCTTGATGCATAAATAACCGCACGGCTGGCATTTACCAGTATCCCAACATCCTTGTTCATTGCTTTCTCTGATATCTCTTTCAAACTCCCCCCTTGCGCGCCTACACCGGGCACCAGATAAAAATGGTCAGGAGTGAGTTTGCGTATATTGATAAATTCATCTGCCTGCGTAGCGCCTACTACGAACATCAGGTTGTCCGGGCTGCCCCAGCTACTTACTGTCTGCAATACTTGTTCATAAAGCAATCCATCCCCTGCTTTCTTTAATTCAAAATCGGCTGCGCCTTTATTGGAAGTAAGTCCCAAT